>JAGNNG010000190.1 GCA_017990795.1 Deltaproteobacteria bacterium | reverse complement strand
CTGATATTCCCAGCTACGCTCCAGCAGCCTCTGCGCTGCCAGCAGCTCGCCGCGCTTTTGCAGAGCCTCGGCAGCATCCAGATAGCGGCCCTGCTCGACCCAGCTGTCAATCTGCTCCGGCGTTGGCGAGTCCGTTTCCTGAAGCGGCGCAGTCTCTGCCGCTTGGATAGGCGCGGTGGCTGGCGTGCGATCGGACCGCGCGTTGTGCATAGAAAAAATTTAACAAAGGTGTAAGCCGTTCGCGCGCTGGTTCGTTCATACAAGCAAAGGCTGCTTGCCGCAGATCGGTGATGGTCCCGAGCCTGCCGGTGCTGCAAGGGACGACGCAATCAGCCAGCTTTTTGGACCCTAAATACCTGAAGCACTCGACTCGGACCAAAACGGGGCAGGGTGCTCGACTTGGGAAGGACGGATGCTCATGCGTAGTGCTCGACTTATGCGGGTTTCGCTTCTTTGTGCGGCAGCTTCAGCAATGCTGCTTGGCTGCAGTCAGTCGTCGCAGCTGGCCCGGCCCAGCGACGTCGCCGGAAGTGGTTACAGCAAAGCCGGGGCAGGGGAGTCGTCGGTGCGCTTTATGTCGGAGTCTGGTCCCAGCCCAGCCAGTCCGCCCAGTGGCGCTAGCATGCAAGCACCCGAGCCAGAATCGCTCCGGAGAAACGAAGACAGAGCCGCTGATCGCCCCGGTTTGGGCACGGTCTTTGGCGAGAACCGCTACTCTCCGGTGCGCGATGTCGAGTTTGAGCGTCAGTCGGACTCACCGATGTTTCTGGCGAGCTTGCACTACAACGACGCGCAGGGGATTGATGCGCAGCGGGCGCGTCTCGGCTCGCGTCTAAGCAGCGGAGAACCGGTGTTTCGCGGTAGCTCTTCTCCATCGGGCGGGCGCGCGCGGCTTTGGGGCGGCGTCACGATCTCGGTGGTCGATGAGGGTGGACGGCCTTTGCCTGCCTATCGCTACGGTGACCACGTACTGCTGGTCGGGGACGCCGGGCAGCGTTACGCCATCGATGTCGAGAACCGCACCGGCCAGCGCTTCGAGCTGGTGGCTTCCATCGACGGTCTAGATGTAGTGGACGGTAAGTCGGCCAGCCTAGACAAGCGTGGGTATGTCGTGTCCCCACATGGTCGCCTGCGCATCGAGGGCTACCGCCGCAGCATGAGCGAGGTCGCGGCCTTCCGCTTTGGCTCCGTACGCGACTCGTATGCGGCGCAGACCGCTGAGTTTGGGGCCAAAAATGTCGGGGTTATCGGGGTCGCGTTGTTCTCGGAGCGGGGCGTGCGCGTGGACTACGACTCGTCACCAGAGCTTGACGACGAGGCCCGCCGCCGCGAACAGGCCGATCCCTTCCCAGGACGCTTTGCCAACCCACCGCCCCGGCCCTACTACTAGCCTGTCACGCGCTGTGGGCTTAGCCTGAAGACGCCTTCCCTCCGACGCTGATTTTTCCTGTTCCAGCCCCGCACAATCCGCGCATGCAGCATTCTTTGTGGTGCTGTTTAATATTCCCCTGCATCCAAGTTTCCACCCTTGTAGAGGTCCGTGATGCCTCCTGGCCCGATGCTTGTGCGCTTTGTGTTGATGGTGACAGTAGCGACCCTGATCTTGGGGGGGCTGCACTACTACCTTTACGTGCGCTTTGGCCGCTACCTGGGCCTGGGTCCGACAGAGTTGCGGCTGTTGCGCGCGGCCTTGCTCGCTCTCTTTGCTTTGCTATGGGTGGCGATGCCGCTGGGTCGGATGCTTCCGAGGGCCGTGGCCTCGCCGCTGTTGTGGGTGGCCTTTGTTTGGCTTGGTACCTTGGTGGTCTGCTCGGTGGTGCTGGCTGGTAGCGACTTGCTGCTGCTCTTTGGGGGCCTTGGGGCTTCGTTAAAGCCCGACGCCATCGATCCAGAGCGTCGCCAGCTGCTACGGCGCTGGGTCGAGCTAGGGACGCTGGGAACTGCAGGAGTCCTGTCGGGCTACGCGCTGTTTCAGGGGCTGCGCAAGGTGGCGGTGCGGCGCGTTTCGGTGCGCCTGGCCAAGCTGCCGGCAGAGCTCTCGGGCCTGCGCATCGTGCAGCTGACAGACGTGCATATTGGGCCGACCCTCGACGGGAAGTGGCTGGGCGAAGTGGTCAAGCAGGTAAACGCGCTGCAGGCCGACTTGGTGGTGATTACCGGCGACTTGGTGGATGGTTCGCTGGAGACGCTGCGCTCGCATGTGCAGCCGCTATCCGAGCTGCGGGCCAAGCACGGCATCTACTTTGTGACCGGCAATCACGAGTACTACGCGGGCGTCGATGCCTGGCTGGCAGAGCTGTCGCGCCTGGGCCTACGCGTCCTGCGCAACGAGAGAGTGACGCTGCAGCCGCTGGCCAGTGCGCCCCATGCGCTGCTGGATTTGATTGGGATCGATGATCACCACAGCGGTGTCTATCCCGGGCACGGCCCCGATCTACCGCGCGCGCTGGCTGGACGAGATACCAAGAACCCGGCGCTGCTGCTTGCGCACCAGCCAGCTGCCATTGTCGAGGCCGCGCAGCTTGGGATCGATCTGCAGCTCTCGGGGCACACGCATGGCGGTCAGCTGTGGCCGTGGGGTCACTTGGTGCGTCTGCAGCAGCCGTACATTGCGGGCCTGCACACGCGGGGTCAGACGCAAATCTACGTTAGCTCGGGCACTGGTTACTGGGGCCCACCGATGCGCCTGGGCTCTCCGGCTGAGATCACCGAGCTTACGCTGCTTCCAACTGCGGCATAGCGACTGTAGCTAGGTCTGGGGCCGCGTCGCTTGGTGTTACTTGCTACGACCTTCGGTGACCACTACCATGAGCCGGTGAATCCGCGCCGAAATCCGCCGCAGCACCAGCCTTTGTGGGCGACGGCATGTCCAAGTCGCTTGCCTGGGAAGGGGCAAAGCTGTCAGCGGCGCGTGGGGCTCGGGATTTTGCTCGGGCTGTCGGTCGTGTTGGGCAGTCTGCAGAATGAGTCCTCGGCAGAGGCGTATCCATACGCGGCGCTGCGAGTGGCGGATCTGGTCCTAAGTGGTCCCACCGACGGTTCGTTAGGGGCGATTCACTTTAATCCGGCAGCAATTCGTCTTGCCAGCGGCAGTCAGATTATGGCCGTGGGTGGGCTGGATGGCTTCCTCGGCAGCTATCAAAGACGGGACCTGTTACCTGCAGGGTTTGCGCCCGGCCAGCAGCAGGCACAGGTCGCCGAGCCGACTCGAATTAGCTGGATGAACCCCAAGGGTCTAGTCGCGGCCAGCTGGGACTTGCGTACGGACTCTGTGACGCTGGCGTTTGGTTTGTATACGCCGCAGATGGACTTTACCGATTACAGCGGCTCGGGGATTGGGGCCCGGGCCGATCTGGCGTCACCGACGCTGCAGACGTTGACCACGCGCTACCACGTCGTAAAGTCCGAGACTTACAGCCTGTGGGGCAACCTGTCGGTGGGGTTGCGACTGCGGCCTTGGGTCTATTTGGGCGGCGGCTTTAACTTTGCTTATACGCGGCAGCGGTCGCTATTTTTTCGCGATCTGGACCCGCGCGTGGCGGACGACTATTCCTGCGCACCGGGCCAAGGCGGAGCCGCCTGCGAGCAGTGGAACGACCGGATGTCCGTCGAAACGGATGTTGGCGGCTGGGGCTATGGCTTTACCGCTGGCGCCCTGTTCGTTCCGCTAGAGAATCGGCTGTGGCTGGGGCTGTCGTACGTAAGCCCTCTGTTTACCAATCGCGGTGCTGAGGTGCAGCTGGATGGAATTCCGACGCAGCAGCCGTGGCTACCCGGCGACCCGTGCGGGGGCTTTGCGACTGGGGCGCGCCTGACTCGTCGAGATGCGCCGCCTGTCTGTGGCACTGCGCGGGCCGTGATGGCTTTCCCTCATCTGGTCTATCTAAGCGGTCGCGGTCGCATCGCGCTGTCCTCAAGCTCGCGGTTTTCTCCGACGGCGATCGAGATTACTAGCTGGGCGCGCGTAAATGTTCCGCCAAGAACAAGTCCTGTAAGCACCGTAGACCTATATCTAGAGCGGCGGGTTTTCCCTCAAAGTCTTCTGCCCTTACCCCTTTCGCAACGTCCGGCGCTCGCGATAACATGGGGGCTAAGACAAATCTGGCCGCGACTGACCCTGGGCCAGGAACTGCTTTACGAGAGCCCGCGAGCGGAGGACAGCGCCGTTTCTCCTGCGAACTTGGAAGGACACAAGCTGGATGTCAGCCTGGCGGCACGTCTACGGGTGCATAAGCGCCTATCGGTGCTGCTGAGCTTTGGCGTGACGTACGTGTTCTTCTCGGAGCAGGCTGGAGAGCGCTATAACGCCGGACAAGCGGCTACCTGCCGTGACAGTCTTTACGACATCAGCGCCTCGGCTTGTGCCGAGACGCAGGCAGGCTTTGCAGTTCCCACGGCACAAGGGAGTTACTCCTTGGTCATCCCGCACGGGGTCACTGGGCTGGAGTTCAACCTATGAGGGGGAATCATGAGAACTGCCATCCGCTGTGCGTCTGGGCCTCTTGCCTACTTGCTGGGCTTGCTGGCACTGGTTGGGAGCTGCACCGCCACTGACTCGAGTGCTCCGGGGACCTGTCGAACGGTGGCCAACTGCGGGGAAGACACGGCTCCGGTCTGTGATGCGCAGACGCTGGCCTGCCGGGCTTGTAACCCCAGCAATCCCAGCGACGACATCGCCTGCAAGAATCGCAAGCCCGAGACCCCGCGCTGTGGACCGCAAGGAGCCTGCGTCGCCTGTATGGTTCACGCCGACTGTGCCGGGCAGGACCTGCGCAAGCCCGCCTGCGTGAACAACAGCTGTACCGCATGTCGTCAGTCCAGTGACTGTGCCAGCCGGGTCTGCAGTGCCGACGGTAGCTGCGCGCCCACGACCGAAGTCTTGTTTGTAAACAACAAGAACGGGAGCTGCCAAGCCGGCGCCCACAAAGGCAC
>JAGNNG010000189.1 GCA_017990795.1 Deltaproteobacteria bacterium | reverse complement strand
CTAATGGCAAAGAAGATGTTTTCTTTTTCGTAATGTGGCGATTTGTGATGATGGCCAAACTGCGCCTCGCGCTTTTCTGCAAATAAGACCGAGGCCTTCTGGTGCGTATGCGGCAAAAAAGTATTGCGCCCCAGCGCCACCACGGCAATCACGCGACAGCGCTGGATAAGCCAGCGTCTAATTTCGGCAAACGGCTCCGCAGAGAACTTATTGTGCGGCAGAATCATCGCCAAGCGTCCGCCCGGATTTAATAAATCAACACAGCGCTCAAGGAATAGTACATCTCGCTCGGCTTTTTGCCGGTTTGATGTGATGGCATATTGCGATAACAGCGGCGCTTCTTGGATGTCGCCGGCAAACGGCGGATTTGTTAAAATGATATCAAAGTGCTTTGTTGATTTGTTTTGCGAAAACTGCTCAATCGTCTCGGGGTCGGCACCGCTGCCGGGCATGGTCTGTGGCTCTCCTGCAGCTACCGGCTTTTGCAAGGAGTTAAGGCGGGCAATGCGCGAGGTCTCGCCGCTGGCCAGCAGCAGCAGGGCCTGCGCGATGCGTACGGCGCGCCTGTCGATGTCAAACCCCCACAGGTTTTGGCTGCAGTAGCGACTTAGGGCCGATGCGTGAAGCGGCGTGTGGCGCTGCACAAATGACAGCGCATGAAACAAAAAGCCACCCGAGCCACACGCTGGATCGAGGACGGACTCGTGAGCGCGCGGGCGAATGATGCGCACGCACAGCTCGATGACGTGCCGCGGGGTGAAAAACTGACCCTTGTGACCTTTGCTGGAGCGCGAGACCAAGAGCTCAAACAGTGCATCCAGCACCGCCAGTGACTCGTCGGAGACGCGGTGGGTCGACAGCTCGCGCACGCAGACGGCCAGGTGCTCGGTGGACAGCAGCGGTCGCGTCCCTGGTTCCAGTACGCCCGGCCAGGCTGCTTCCGCTTCCGCCAGCAGCTCGCGCACGATGTGCTCGATGGCACTGGCCGAGAGCGGGCGCTGGGACGAGTGCAGGCGCAGACGCTCTGGCTTGCCGCTTCGCTCGTCGCGGAGCTTGGCGATTAGGAGCTTAAAAATCTCCTCAAAGGCATCTTCGCCTGAGCTGGCCAGCACCAGCTCTTCCAGACGGATGAAGAGTGACGCCAAATCCCCGCGCTGTGTGATGTGCCGCTTGGACATATAGGCCCCCTGGCTGGTGCGTTTTTATGGGGAGCAGAGCACTTATTTCCCGACGCTGTCAGTCGCAGTGAACGACCTTGGCGAAGGTGCGGTGGCGGCGCTAGCTGGCGACTTGTTTAATTGGCGGGCCGTCGCATGCGGCGATTGTATCGATGCAGCGCAAGTTACAAATGCAAAGTTACAGTTAGGTAAGTCTTTTTATTGCAGCCTGGGCGGGGAGGGGGCAGGTCGCAGACTGTTCGGAGTTCCTCTTAAAACCATCGTGCGGAGGGACACCGGAATCGGTTTTGAGGGGCAGTCTAAGGGCGGGACAGGATTAGCGCTGCGCTGCCGCCGCCCTGGGCCAGCGAGGGAATGAGCACATGCTCAACGTGGGCGGGGCGCGGCTTGAGGTTTAAGCCGGGTAAAGATGCAGCAGGGTCAGGGCTGTGGCACAGCGTAGTGCCGGGGATAAACTGCTCGGTCAGCGCGCACAAGGCAGCCAAGCAGCGCACCCCAGCAGAGGTCATATAGTCGCCGGTCTGTCCCAGGATCGAGGCGATGGCCACCGTGTCCGCGGCGGCGCCGAGTGCTTCGCGGAGCACCAGCGTCTCTAGCGACTCTAGCGTAGTGCCGTTGCCGGTGCCGCTGATGAAGCTTAGCTCTGCGGCGGACAGGCCCGCTTGACGCAGGCTATTCTGCACGGCGGTGACGGCTCCGGCGATGGCTGGCGGCTGTCCCTCTCGCGTCCAGCCAAGCCGGGGGCGGTCATCGCCGCCGCGTCCCAGTGCAGAGACGCGAGCCAGGACTTTTGCACCTCGGGCAGCTGCGCGCTCGGCTCGTTCCACTACAAACATCACTGCGCCTTCGCCCAAAAGCAGGCCGTGACGGCTGCGATCGTATGGGTGCATCGGCGGCTCAGTCGCTGCTGGGTCAGCTGAGGCGAGCGCGCCAAACTGGGCATGGCCGTGCAGCGCTCCGGCGCTTAGCTCGTCGCCGCCGCCACAGATTACGGCGTCTGCGCGATCACAAAGCAGTAGGTCGATGGCGGTCGACAGCGCCTCATGAAAGGACAGGTCGCGGTGGTTGATGGTGACGTTGGGGCCCGTCAGCTGCAGCTCCATCGCCACCAGCGCCGAGGCGGTATTCATCACCGTATACGGAAACAGGGCCGGGGAGGCTGCGGGCGGTCCAGACTGGATGTAGCCGGCTTCAAACTCGAGCGTGACGTCGATGCAGCCCAAGCCGGTGCCGAGGACGACGCCGGTGCGCTCGGCCCCGTAGGCCCCACCGTGTAAAGCCGCTGCAGGCGGGGTGGATTTGGTGACGCCCAGCGCATTTTGGGCCGCGACGATACACAGCTGCGCCAGCCGGGGCATTCGGCGACGGCGAGCCGGGTCAATACTGTCGCCGGTAAAATCGCTGATGCGCGCGCCAAACGGGCTAGCTAGCTTGGAGCCCACCGTAGCCAGGTGGCCGGGGATTAATTTGTCGACGTCAAGCATGCGGGACAGCGCGCTGCGTCCCTGCTGTAAACCTTGCGAAAACGCAGGCATGGATGCACCCAGCGGTGTCACCAGACCCACGCCAGTAATCACCACCTGGGGCTGCATCAATGCGCTAGTCATGGCGCTATTTGCTATCATGCGAGACATGACGCGAACGAAAATTTTTGACGGTCTAGGTCGGTCGCTTGCCCCCAAGGCCAGCTCGCTGGTAAAGCCGCTGGCGTTGTCGCTGCTGTGCTCGGGGCTGCTTCTCGGCGCGACAGCAGAGCGTGCCGAGGCCAAGCTGCTGGAAGTCTACGGCGACATCTACGCGGGCGGCATGTATGGCACCGAGCCGCGCAATGTCTCTGTCATCACCCAGAAGTCCGAGGCGGGCAATCAGCTGGTGGGCGCTGACTTTTACCGCGATAACTCCGGCGGTCTAGTTGGTGGTCGCGTCGGTGTTGAGCTGTTTTTTACCGACCTGTATCTGCAGTTTGACCAGATGATTACGCCGCGCGGCCTTTCGGCCTCGACGCTGCAGGCGATGCTTGGCTGGGATACAGAGCTTGGCAGCGGCAAGTGGCGCGGCACCATCGGCGCGTATGGTGGTTTGGTGGTGGGCTTTCCCTATACGCCGCACACCACCCCGGTTAGTAGCGCGAGCCCAAATACCTTCATTGATACCAAGCAGATCTCCAACATCGGTCTGCTGGGCGAAGGCCAAGCCGGCGTTGAGTACAAGCTGAGCCCATTTCTAGCGGCACAGTTTATTGGCACCGTCGGCTATCACTGGATGTTTGCTGGTGCAGACCCGGTTCTCATCGATAGCGCAGGGAATACCGAAAAGACCGTAACGCACGGCTTTCACCTGATGGCAAAGCTGGGCTTGCGCTTCAGCCTCGGCATCTAGTGTGACTTGGGCGGCTTGTGGCTTGTTGCTGCGCCGCCTGCCTACTTCGCGCCTTCTTTTATCCAAACGATAAACTTGCACAAGTCCGCATCGCGCAGGCGTCCGGAGCGGGGCATGATGCCGCCACCGCCCATGGCGCTCGCTTGCTGGCCGGTCAGCTTGTACATCAGATAGCTGCGATCGATGTCGCTGGGCGTGACGATGGGAAACAGCCGCGTCTGTGCTGACGCCACACCGACAAATGCGCTCTTAAGGGTGGCACCGCTTGAAAAGGAGTGACAGCGCCTGTCCACGCAGCTGCCCTTGGCAACCTGATTAAAGACGATGTCGGCGGTGACTCCTCTATCGGTGCAGCGCGGCAGTCCGGTTACGACCGGCCCGGGTTTGCCCATATCTTCCGGCGGGCGCGCATCCCAAGGTCCCGCATCTACGTTTGAGGCCATATCAACCGGGGGCCGTGCGTCCCACCGTAGCGGCATATCCTCTGGCGCTGCGGCGTCGCGGCTGCGCGCCAGATCGTCGGCAGTGGCTAGGTCAAACATCGGCCCCACGGCAAAGTCTGGCCGCAAGAGGCTGGGATCTTCGTAGGCGTCGTTTTTCCCGGTGCAGCTGACCTGCAAGACCAAAGGCAGAGCCGCGACCAGAAGACCCGACGTCAAAAGCGCCGCTGCAGCTTGTCGTGCAGGACTCCCAGAGATCACAGAGTTGTCTTTCATTGGGCAAACCTGCCACAGCCAGCAGTGCGCGTAAAGCTACGGCCTGCGCCACTTTAGCGGGAATCGCTGGCTGGCTGCGGCCCGCACTTTAAGGCCGCGTGAGCTGTTTTTTTTCGATTCTTTGGAATCCTCGGGAACTGGTCTAAAGTGCGGCCTGATTTAGGCTAGGCCGAGTGGCTGGCCGACCACACTCATGCGCATCAAGCGGCTCGAAATCGTAGGATTTAAATCGTTCGCGGACCGAGCCGTGATCCGCTTTGATGATCCCATCACCGGCGTCGTCGGCCCAAATGGCTGCGGCAAGTCCAACGTCGTCGACGCTATTCGCTGGTGCATGGGCGAGCAGTCCGCCAAGCACCTGCGCGGCAAGGCGATGGAAGACGTCATCTTTTCGGGCAGCGACAAGCGCGGGCCGCAAGGCTACTGCGAAGTCTCGCTGACCTTTGAAAACGATGGCCGCCTTCCCGTTGAGTACCTGCAGTTCACCGAAATCACTGTCACGCGGCGCCTGTTTCGCGACGGCACCAGCGAGTACTACCTAAACAAGACGCCCTGCCGCCTCCGCGACATCACCGAGTTCTTTATGGGCACCGGCATCGGCACCCGCGCCTACTCGATCATCGAGCAGGGCCGCGTCGGCATGATCGTCAGCAGCAAGCCCGAGGAGCG
>JAGNNG010000188.1 GCA_017990795.1 Deltaproteobacteria bacterium | reverse complement strand
TTGCGCACTCGGATTGAGCTGCGCGTCTCGGGCAAGAGCCGCGAGGTGATCCTGGGCAAGACGCTGCCCGAGGGCTTTATCCCGATGTCGCTGGACAGCCAGCTGCCCGCGCGCCTAGAGCCTGACAGTCGCTTACGCGTCCAGGTCCGCCCAGGCACTTACACACTGACGCTGACCGCGCGCCACGACGGACCGGTCAAGCAGCTGCGCCGCCCCGACCCCGGTGGAACCTGGGCCGAGACCGAAGCCTGGGTCTTCGCCGCCCGTCCCGATTTTCGCATCGTCACCGTCGAAGGAGTCGCCGCCATTGACCCGCAGCAGACCACGCTGCCCGACGACTGGAAGAAGCTGCCTTGCTACCCGATGAAAGTCGGCGACACCATGCAGCTAAACGAGCAGCGTCGCGGCGACAGCGACCCGGTGCCCGACCGACTGACGCTGGACCGCAACCTGTATCTGGACTTTGATGGCCAGGGCTTTACCGTCTCGGATCGCATCACGGGCAGCCTTAGTCGCACGTGGCGACTAGAAGTCAGTCCCAGCACCGAGCTAGGTCGCGTCGCCGTCGCTGGCAAAGATCAGCTGATCACCCGCGGCAAGACCGGCACCGGCCTGGCTGGCGTCGAGCTGCGTCAGGGCTCGGTCCGCATCGAGGCCGACAGCCGCATCCTGCGCGAAGCCGAGCTGCCCGCGGTGAGCTGGAATGCCGACTTTCACTCGGTCAGTGGCAAGCTGCACCTGCCGCCGGGCTGGCGACTGCTGCACGCCAGCGGCGCGGACGATGTGCCCGGAACGTGGCTGCGTCACTACACGCTGCTCGATCTGTTCTTGGTGCTGGTGGTGGCGATGGCCGTGACGCGGCTGTTTGGCGTGGGCTGGGGCGCGCTGGCGCTGCTGACGCTGGCCCTGCTGTGCCCCGAAAGAGACGCGCCGCGACTGGTGTGGCTGCTGGTGCTGGCCCTGGAAGCGCTGCGCCGCGTGCTGCCCGCTGGCAAGCTGACCGGAGTGCTGCGCCTGGCGATGCTGGGCAGTCGCGTCGTGCTGGTGCTGCTGGTCGTCAGCTTCGGGCTGCAGCAGCTACGCCACGGCATGTATCCACAGCTAGAGCGCCCCGGCGAGCAGCAGGTCGACGCCGAGATGACCGCCAATGAAACGGGCTACTTTGATCGCAGCGTGGCTTCTGACTCGGCGGGGCAGGTCATGGGCGGGCTTGGCAACTTGAACAACGCACCCGCCGGAATCCCGATGAAGCAAGAAGCTGGCGAGAACCAGCTGAAGAACGACTTTGCGCCGATGGACGACAAGCCAAGCCCCAAGAAGCGCGGCATTCTGGAAAGCAAAGAGCAAGCGCTGGAGCAAGACCAAGTTCAGCAGAGAGTCATGGCGATGAAGGTGCCGGCGCAGATGCAGATCCAAGGCAACCTCTCGAACATGGATTACCGGATGAACTCGCGCGGCGGCAAGCTGGGCTACAAAGGCCGCAGCCAGGCGTGGGAGAGCGACCCGAACGCCATCGTGCAGACCGGACCGGGCATGCCGCGCTGGCGCTGGAACACGATCTCGATTGGCTTTTCGGGGCCGGTGGAAAAAGGTCAGACGCTGCGGCTGTGGCTGATTCCGCCGCGCGCCAACTCGCTGCTGGCGGTGGTCCAGGTGCTGCTGCTGGCGCTGCTGACGGTGCTGCTGTGCGGCGTGTCGCTACGGATGCTGCGCGGCAAAGGTGCGCAAGCCGCGGCGATGGTGCTGCTGGCGCTGCTGTTCTCGGGTGGTGAAGCCCGCGCCGAGCTGCCATCCAAAGAAATTCTGGAGGAGCTGCAGCAGCGGATCCTGAAGCAGCCGGAGTGTCGTCCGCACTGCGCAAGCAGCCCGCGCCTGCAGCTGGAGATTTTTCCAAAAATGCTGCGGGCCCGAATGGAAGTCGGCGCGGCTGCGGCAACGGCAATTCCGCTTCCGGGCGATGCCAGCCAGTGGCTGCCCGAGCAAGTGTTGCTTGACGGAGCACCCGCCGCCGCACTGATGCAGCACGAAGAGCACCTGTGGCTGGCGCTGCCCGCTGGCAGTCACATCGTCCAACTGGAAGGCCGCTTGGCCAGTCGCGAGACGGTGCAGATCGCGCTGCCGCTCAAGGCCCATCGGGTCGAAGCCAAAGTCGACGGCTGGCAGCTGGAGGGCCTGCACGAAGACGGTCTGGCCGACGACAACTTGCAGCTGACTCGAGTGCAGACCAACCGCAGTGAAGGACCGGCGGCGCTGCAGCCAGGTGCCCTGCCGCCGCTGGTGCGCGTCGAGCGCGAAGTGCAGCTTGGACTGCTGTGGGAGGTGGATACCCGCGTGGTGCGGCAGACTCCGACGGGAAGTGCGGTGGTGCTGGAAGTGCCGCTGCTGCCGGGTGAGTCGATTACGTCCGCAGACGTGCGGGTGCAAAACGGCAAGGCGCTGGTCAATATGGGACCGACGGTGAGCGAGGTCAGCTGGCACTCGCTGCTGCAGGAAAAGCCGCAGCTGGAGCTAGTCGCCGCGAAAACTCAAGCCATCACCGAGGTCTGGAAGCTGGCCGTAAGCCCCATCTTCCACGTTGAGCTGTCGGGGATTCCTGCGGTTCACCAGCAAGACAGCAGCGGCACCCGCCTACCAGAGTGGCGTCCGTGGCCGGGTGAGCTGGTGCGCGCAGTCGTCTCTCGCCCCGAGGGTGTTACCGGACGAACGCTGACCGTCGATCACTGCGTGCTGAAGCTAAATCCGGGGCTGCGTACGACGGATGCCGGGCTGAGCTTGCGGCTGCGCTCTAGCCGAGGTGGTCCGCACTCGCTGACGCTGCCCGAGGGTGCGCAGGTGCAGACCCTGACCATCAACGGCCAGTCGCAGCCTATCCAGCGCGACGGTCGCCGGCTGCAGCTGCAGCTGTCGCCGGGCACGCAGAATGTCGCGCTGCAGTGGCGGCAGCCCGGCGGCATCAGCACAAGCTACCGAACCCCAGAGATCGACCTGGGCGTGCCCAGCGTAAACGTAGAGCTACTGGTCCAGCTGGGGGCGGGTCGATGGACCCTGCTGTGCAGCGGACCGCGCCTGGGGCCTGCTGTGCTGTTTTGGAGCGTAGTCCTGGCCTTGGTGCTGCTGTCGCTTGCCCTGGGTCAGATCCGCTGGACCCCGCTGCGCGCACACCACTTCTTGCTGCTGGGCCTGGGGCTGACGCAGGCGTCGCTGGAAGGCGCGGCGATCATGATGCTGTGGCCGCTGCTACTAGGCTGGCGCGAGCAGCGACCCGAGCTGCCCCGAGAGGCGCTGTTTAACCTGCGACAGCTCATCCTGGTGGGCTGGACGATGGCGGCGATGATGGTGCTGATGGCGGCGATTCGCGAGGGCCTGCTGGGGCGACCCGACATGCAGGTCTCGGGCAATGGCAGCACGAGTGACTCGCTACGCTGGTTTGCGGACCGCGCGGACGGACCGCTGCCGCAAGCGCAGATCATCTCGGTGCCGCTGCTGGTGTATCGCGGCGCGATGCTGTTGTGGGCGCTGTGGATTGCGGGGGCTCTGCTGTCGTGGCTGCGCTGGGCCTATGGAGCGTTTAGTGCCGGCGGTCTGTGGCGTCAGCTACCACCGTGGACGCTGCGCAAAAAGTCCGCAACTGCAGCCTCGGAAGGCGCGGCAGAGGCTTCTGTCACCGCCACGGAAAGTGATACCAGCGACGCAGAGACAGCAGCCCAGTCCAGTAAAGAGACTGCGCGCCACTAAAGCGACAGCGACGACAGCCTCCTCGTGACGGCTGTCGTCACCTGCACCGCAGCCGATGTCACCAAGTCTTCCTCTGCTTCTTTTCTGCTGTAATCAATAGACCCCAAACGCAGGTGCGCCCACCGTCGAATTCCGTGTTCGAGGTGGGCGCGAAGATGCGTGGCTTTGCTACGCAGGCTATCGATTTAGCGACGGGGAGGCTGCGAGCGCTTGGCTCCGGGACGATTTTTCCCGTCTCGGAAAGTAACCCGCCGCACGCGCAGTTGCTGGCGCTGGGCGACGGCGGGTTTTACGCGCGCGAGCTTGCTGCGACCTTGCCACGGCTGAAACGCGGACCCTGAAAGGGCCAAAGTCCGCTTTCTCCGACGCTTACAGGCCGACGCTAAGCTGCAGGTGCGGCTCATCCGAGACGCGCGCCAGACCCGAGACGGCGAGCTGACCACCACCACGAAAGGGACGCGCCCGCCGCGGGGAGGCCTCCAGCGCGCAAAATGCGGCAATCCCAGGATCGCGAACCATCGACGGAAATGAGCCGGAAATCAGAACAAAATCACGCAGCCAACGGGCCGTTGCTCTCAGCGCTCTTCCGGTGAGAACCAGCAGTGCGGTCAGCGTCGACCGGAACACCGACGCCAGACCCAGAAAACGAGATAGGTTCGCCATTGTGAAATGTCCTTCCTTCGTCGAGGCCGCCCCTTGGCCTCTTGCGTCGAGATGCGCTCGACCGCTCGCCTCCGTCTCGCGGATCCTGCTTTAGCAGGGCGCTGCGGTGGCGATGAATGACCCCTTTATAACCCCTGGGTCTGACATCGACCGACCGGCCAGAAGACGCGCTTTTTAACGCAGTTTCTCGACGGAGATCATCGCGAGCACAAACGGATTGATAAGTCTGCTTTTGCCCTGAAATGCCCAAGCTCTTGAAGCTGCTTGGATGACGTACGACCGCACGCCTGGTGAATCACTAGCAGCACGCCCCCGCGTGCTCCTGTCTGGTGTTACTTAGACAGGCTCCTCCCAAAAAAAAAGCGGAGTCGGGAAGACCGACTCCGCTTCATCGAGTAGCGGGGGGAGGATTTGAACCTCCGACCTTCGGGTTATGAGCCCGACGAGCTACCAGGCTGCTCCACCCCGCATCACCGTGATGTGAGAAGCACTCTACGGACCACGCGCAGAATGTCAACGCACAATTTGTAATACTTCAATCAGCGACGGAAGCG
>JAGNNG010000187.1 GCA_017990795.1 Deltaproteobacteria bacterium | reverse complement strand
GTCCCCCACAGCTGACCGACTTTGGCGCGCAGCTCGCGGTCCTGGCTATTGGTGCGCGACTCGATGGTGCCGCCCAGGATTAGCCATGCAATGGCCGCGCAAAAAAAGACTGCCGCGATCGCCCCTATCGTCTTGGTCATTTAAAAGCCTCCGCAAACGTGTGAGCCGCGCTGGGGACCGCAAGGCCCGCAGGTCCTTGGCGCGGCGAAGTGAGACAGCGCTTGTTCCTTGGTAAAGCTCCAAACGCACAAAAAGTTCTTTGGCGTTTGGGTTTGAGTTTGTCGTCGACCGTACGGCTCCTGGCCACGCGGCAGAGCCACTTACTGCTAAGTGTGCGGAAAACTTGGCGATTGACATTGCGCGGCTCGCGTGGCAAATCCTCAAAGCGTTGGGTGCGTGCACTCAATCTGACCCCATCGTCCAGCCGGCCTAGGACACTAGCCTTTCACGTTGGTGACACGGGTTCAAATCCCGTTGGGGTCGCAGAGTTTCAAAAAAGCCAGTGCGCCGTTATCCACTAAAACGATATCGGCGCACTGGCTTTTTTATTGCCCATTTTTTGCAGGTTCACGACCTTTTCACGCTGGCTTCACGGGCCAAGAGCGCAGCCTTCACAGGCCTTCAAAAAGCCCGCTCCCGTCCCTGCCGCTGTCGCCGCCACCACTGGTTGCACGGCGGTTGTGAAAGACCGTAAGCCGCTGAAACTTCTGGGCGTCAGGCTTGCTGAGGACGGCAAAATGCGCTATGAACGCAGCCTCTATGGCTACGCAAACTCCCGCTCCATTAGTGCCTGGCAGTAACTCGCCTATCCCGATTCAAGTTCACCAGATCCATGAAGAGATGCGCAGCTCCTTCATGGACTACGCGATGAGCGTCATCATCTCGCGTGCTCTGCCCGACGTGCGTGACGGTCTAAAGCCAGTTCATCGGCGCATCCTGTTTGCGATGCACGAGTCGAACAACGTCTGGAATAGACCGTACGTAAAGTGCGCGCGCGTCGTCGGTGAGGTGCTGGGTAAGTACCATCCGCACGGTGATGCCTCGGTTTATGACGCGCTGGTGCGCTTGGCGCAGAGCTGGAACTTGCGCTATCCGCTGGTCGACGGACAAGGCAACTTCGGCTCGGTCGAAGGCGATCCGGCAGCAGCGTATCGATATACCGAGTGTCGTCTGCAAAAAGCCGCGGCCTCGATGCTGGCCGATCTGGATAAGGACACCGTCGATTTTGTCCCCAACTTCGACGACAAAGAGCGCGAGCCGACGGTCCTGCCGGCGCTGCTGCCAAACCTCTTGGTCAATGGCGCCTCCGGTATCGCGGTCGGTATGGCGACCAACATTCCGCCGCACAACATCGGCGAAGTGCTCGACGGTGCGCTGGCACTGCTTCACAACCCGAACCTGACCATTCCCGAGCTGATGAAGCTAATCCCCGGACCGGACTTTCCGACGGCGGGCTTTATCTACGGACGAAACGGCATTCGCTCCGCTTACGAGACCGGTCGCGGCTCTGTGGTCATGCGCGCCAAGACCGAGGTCGAGGAGCTTAAGAACAACCGCTGCCAGATCGTCGTCACCGAGGTTCCCTACCAGGTCAATCCAAACCGCGTCATCGAGCGCCTGGCGGAGCTGGTTCACGACAAGAAAATCGACGGCATCAGCGACCTGCGCAACGAGTCCTCACGCGAGGGCATGCGGCTGGTAATCGAGCTTAAGCGCGACGCGGTGCCGCAGGTGGTGCTCAATCACCTGTGGGGCCAGACCAGCTTGCAGGTGACCTTCGGCGTCATCATGCTAGCGATCGTCGATGGTCGGCCCAAGGTCTTAAACCTGCGCGATGCGCTGCTGTACTACCTGGACCATCGCAAGCAGGTGCTGACGCGGCGCAGCTTGTTCATGCTGCGACAGGCGCGGGCGCGACGCGAGATCGTCGAGGGTCTGGGCCTAGCCATCGATCAGATCGATCGCATCATCGCCATCATCCGCGCCGCCAAAGATCCCAGCGAAGCCAAAGACAGCCTGATGGCAGAGCCGCTGCGTGGGCTTGGTGAGTTTCTGCGGCGGGCCGGTCGCTCAGAAAAAGAGATCGCTGCCCGGACCAAAGAGCAGACGGTGTTTTTCACCGAGCCGCAGGCCAAGGCAATCCTCGAGATGCGCCTGCAGCGCCTGACCGGTCTGGAGCGCGACAAGCTGTCCGAAGAGTATCGCGAGCTGTGCGCCACCATCGACTACCTTGAGTCGATCCTGTCCGACGAGAACAAGCTGCGCGACGTGATCTCGACCGAGCTTACCGAGCTGCGGGCGCAGTTCGCTGACCCGCGCCGTACCCAGATTGTCGACGACGCTGGCGAGATCGGCATGGAGCAGCTGATCGCCGAAGAGCCGATGGTGGTCACGCTGTCGCGCGAAGGCTATGTGCGGCGTGTCTCGCTGTCGGAGTATCGCTCGCAGCATCGTGGTGGTCGCGGTGTGCTGGGCGCGACGACCAAAGACGAAGACCTAATCACCAAGCTGTTCGTGTCGAGCACGCACGATCACTTGCTGATGTTTACCAACAGCGGTCGCGTCTACAGCAAGCGCGTGTTCGACCTACCGGAAGCGGCGTCACGCTCGGCCAAGGGCAAGGCGCTGGTGAACTTCCTAGAGCTACAGCCCGGCGAGCGCGTGATCGAGATGCTGCCGCTGGCCAGCTTTGACGCCGGCAAGTTTGTGCTGCTGGCGACGCAAAACGGCGTCGTCAAAAAGACCGAGCTGGATGCGTTCTCGGCGATTCGTTCCACGGGCATTATCGCCATCGATATCGACGAGGGCGACGGCCTAGTTGGCGCGCGCCTCACCGATGGCAAGAGCGACATTGCGCTGTGTACGCGCGACGGTCGTGTGGCTCGCTTCCGGGAAGAAAAAGTCCGCGCCATGGGTCGCACCGCGCGCGGCATTCGTGGCATCAAGCTGCGTCCGGACGACAAGCTGGTGGCGCTGCGGGTCCTCGATCGTGACCTGCCGACGACGCTGCTCACCGTCTGCGAGCATGGCTACGGCAAGCGCACTCCGGTCGCCGACTATCCGGTCAAGGGCCGCGGCAGCCAGGGCGTCATCACCATCAAGACCAACGAGCGCAACGGCAAGGTGGTCGGGGTGCTGGTGGCCATCGACTCTGACGAGCTGATGCTGGTCACCGACAGCGGGCGTGTCATTCGCATCCGCGTGCGCGACATCCCAACCCGAGGCCGTAACACCCAAGGCGTGCGCCTGATTCGGCTGGAGCTGACCTCCGGCGAGCGCGTGGTTGCAGTCGAGGCGTTCTCGGATCTAAGCGACCCCGATGATGTCGAAGCCAACGTCGAAGCAGGCAGCGAGTCAGCAGTCAGCACCGTCGAGATCCTGGATGATGAGCCCGAAGGCGATCTAGATGATGACGGTGATGGCGATGCAGATGGCGACGGTGACGAAGAGGACGCGGGCTAAATGACGGCGGAGCGAGACCCCAGCCAGGAGCCCGCTCCGCCTGCAGCAGCGACGGGCCCACTGAGCATTGCCCAGATTTATAAGCGCAGCCTGAAGCCGAAAGACCTGCGCTTTAACAACTGGGTATGCCGCCCGCCCGCTGCGGTGCTGGTGTACCTGCTGCGCCCGACGCCGATTAAGCCGAACCAGGTCACGTTTTTATCGCTGCTGGTGTCGCTTCTGTGCTGCGCCGCGCTGCTGTTTTGTCCCGGTCGTACGGGGCTGGCCGCAGCTGCGGCGCTGCTTTATTTTGCGTTTGTGCTCGACTGCACCGATGGCCAGCTGGCGCGCATCAAGGGCCAGACCTCGACGGTGGGCAGCTATCTCGACTTCCTGATGGACGAGATCAAAGCGGTGACCCTGATCGCGGCGGCGGCGGCTCGCTTGGCGATGACGGGCACGCCTTCGCTGTGGCCCGGTATCGACGGCAGTATCTTTTGGCTGGGCCTGGGCTTGTGCGGAGTGGTGACGGCGGCAAGTGGCATCTCGCTGACGACGTTTATGCGGCGTCCAGAATATTTTGAAGCCGTGACTGGCCAAAAGGGCGTGCGCGTCCCGGGCTTCACCAAGTTTCAAGAGCCGGTTGCTCCTGTCGCGCGCTCGCCGCTGCAGCAGCTGGTGCGACTACCGGTGCGGCTACTAGAAGAAGTCGGCAAGCTGGTCATGCACTATCCGGCGTGGTTTTACATTCCCGCGCTGCTGGGTCACTTGGAGTGGTTTGTCGTCCCGTATCTGGCCGCGCATGCGCTGTATCTGGGTCGCTCGGGGCTGATCGTCCTGGTCAAGCTGGGGCGCTAGGTCGTGAAGCGGCGGGACGCGCTAAGCATGCTGGTGGCTGGGGCTGCAGGACTGTGGCCGCTGCGCTCAGCTCGTGCGGTGCAGTCGCCATCGACATCGCCGCTGGCCCCGCTGCAGCGCGGGGTGGCGCTGGGGCTGTTTCATGAAGACCCGCTGTGGTCCTACGCTGGGCTGTTAAAAGAGATCGCGCAGCTTGGGGCCTCGCACGTCGCGCTCACCGTCGCCTACTACCAAGAGCACGGCGGCAGCACGCAGATTTTTAGTCATCCTCGCTTCTCGCCCCCCGACGAGACCGTGGTGCGGACCATTCGCGAAGCGCACGCTGCCGGGCTGCAGGTGATGGTGTTTCCGATCGTGCGGCTGCTACATCCGCGCAGCGACAGTGAGTGGCGTGGCACGCTTAAGCCCGAGTCGCTGCCTGCGTGGTGGCGCAGCTACGAGCAGACGCTGCTGAGCCTTGCCGCTTTGTGTCAGCGCAGCAAGGTCGCGGTCCTGTCGGTCGGTAGCGAGCTGTCGACGCTGGACACGCTGCCTCACCACGCGCAGTGGCAGCACTTGGTGGCGGCTGTGCGCAAGCAGTATCGCGGGCTGCTGACCTACTCGGGAAACTGGGATCACTATCAGCAGGTGGGTCTTTACGACCTGCTCGATCTGGCG
>JAGNNG010000185.1 GCA_017990795.1 Deltaproteobacteria bacterium | reverse complement strand
CATCGACCTGGATGCCGACCGGGCGCACCTCAATCTCGGGATCGAGGAGGCCGGTGGGGCGGATGACCTGCTGGACGACGACGCCGCCGACCTGCTGCATCTCGAAGTCGCCGGGCGTGGCCGAGACGTAGATCGCCTGCTTGATCTTGCCTGACCACTCCTCAAACTTGAGCGGGCGGTTGTCCATGGCGCTGGGCATGCGAAAGCCGTAGTCGACCAGGGTCTCTTTGCGCGCGCGGTCGCCCCTGTACATGGCCATGATCTGCGGCAAGGTCTGGTGGCTCTCATCGACAAAGCACAGCAGATCGCTGGGGAAGTAGTCGATCAGGGTCGCGGGCGGCTCGCCGGGGGTGCTGCTGCGCAGGTGGCGCGAGTAGTTCTCGATGCCGTTACAGTGACCCATCTGATCCAGCATCTCGAGGTCGAACATGGTGCGCTGCTCAAGGCGCTGGGCCTCGACGAGCTTCATGTTGTTCTTTAGCTCGGTCAGGCGCTCGCGCAGCTCCTCTTTGATCGAGGTCATGGCCTTGACCAGCGCGTCGGCGGGCGTGACGTACTGCGAGCCGGGGAAGATGGCGACGTACTTCATCTTGCGCAGGGTCTTGCCGCGCAGGGGGTCGACCTCGGCGATGGTCTCGATCTCGTCGCCAAACCACTCGAGGCGGATGGCGCGCTCCTCTTCAAAGGGCGGGAAGATCTCGACGGTGTCGCCGCGCACGCGGAAGGTGCCACGGTGGAAGTCGATGTCGTTGCGCTCGTACTGCAGCTCGACCAGGCGACGTAGCACCGCATCGCGCCGCACCTGCTGGCCCACGTCCAGGGTCAGCACCATGCTGCGATAAAACTCGGGATCGCCGATGCCGTAGATGCACGACACCGAGGCCACGACGATGACATCGCGCCGCGACACCACCGCATGCATCGCCGAGTGGCGCATGCGATCGATCTCCTCATTGATCATCGAGTCCTTCTCGATAAACGTGTCGGAGGTCGGCAGGTACGCCTCGGGCTGATAGTAGTCGTAGTACGAGACGAAGTACTCGACGGCGTTTTCGGGGAACAGCTCTTTGAACTCGTTGTAAAGCTGCGCCGCGAGGGTCTTGTTGTGGGCGATGATCAGCGTCGGGCGCTGGGTCTTTTCGATGACGCAGGCGGCGGTAAAGGTCTTGCCCGAGCCGGTCAGGCCCAGGAGCACTTGGCGCGTCTCGCCACGATTTACCGCGTCGGTGAGCTGCGCGATGGCGACCGGCTGATCGCCTCGCGGCTGGTAGTCGGAGACCAGCTTGAACGGCTTAGAGGAAGACATGGGCCGCAGACGTTAGCACAAACACCTACACCTGCGCGCGTCCCGCAGTAGCGCGTTACGACCCGTCTTTTTTGCAGTCCCAAGTCTAGACTGCGGCGTCGTCCAGCTCGTCGTCGTCCTCTTCATCGCTGTCGTCGCTATCGTCGCTATATGAGGTTGCGTCCGCTTCTGTTTGGACCGCAGCTTTTAGGCCCTGGGCCTTTAGGTGGCGCAGCTCGCCGAGCATGTCGACGACGTAGGAGAGGGTCTCAAAGCGACCGGTCAGCGAGTAGTAGTAGTCGGCGCTGACCTGGGGCAGTCGCACCATGGCGGCGCGCAGAGGCTCGGTTAGCTCGGGGGTGGTAAAAAAGCCGATGTCGTCAGCAAAGTTTAGGGCGTCGTCTGCTGCCAGCTCGCTGCTGGCGTCGTCCTCGGTTAATGCTGTGCTTTTTTGCGCGCGTGCAGCGAGGGCATCCTCGGGCGAGTCAGCGGCAAACTGCGCGTACATCTGCAGCGCCAGCGCGGCCATACCGATGGGGTCAAACAGCACCGGCGAGGCCTGTAGCTCTAAGCGCCACTTGGCCGGATCGGCTGCAGCTTCAGTCGCAGCGGCGTCGCTTTCTAGCGGCGATCGCAGTGCAGTAGTGGCTGCGGCATCCATGGGCAGCACCAGCCAGCGGCCTCCAAACTTGCGAATGGCGAGCTCGCCCAAATAGGTTCCCAGCGCCGAGGCAACCAGGCGACGAACCTGCGGCGCCAGGGCGCCAGACTTGGTAACTGCGGCCAGGTAATAGTCGACAAATGCCAGGGACTCTTCGCTCTCATCTAGCTCGCAGCCGGTGGCGCGGTGGACGTACTCACTGGCGGCCAGGCACAGCTCGGCGATGCGCATCGGCTGCGGGGAGACCAGCTCTTGGCCAAGCATCGCGCTTGCTACGCCGCCGCTGTTTACTGACGAAGCGGTAGCATTGGCGCCGCTTTTCGCGGTCTTCTGCGCAGACTCGGGCGACTGACCTGGAGACTTATCGGGCTGCTTGCTGGGCGACGGTATGCTCATGTCGCACACTGTACCAACATTGGTGCTGGCCGCGCGCTTAATCTACTGCCGCCAAAATCGACAAGAAGCCAATCCATCGTCGCGCACGTCCGGCCTTGCCGCTTGCGCTGGTTCGCCAAGGTGCAGCTTTTCACGGCGCGCACATAGACGACGGTTGGTTCTGTACCCAAGGTGCGGTACGCTCAAAAGTTGGAGAGCCATGACTCACCCCTATCTAGGCCACGTGCAGCGCTTTGGGCCCAAGCTCGCGCCAAGTAGCTGCCAGCATCACGTTGCTTTGCACCGGTGTAGTCGCAGCAGCTGGGCTCTTTTTTCTCTCACTGCGAAAGCCCAATCTGGTCGATTGCCGCACTCGTGGCATCCGCGCTACACTAGAGGTCCCGTATGAGGATCGGTCTTTTCTCTGATACCCACGCCAACCTCGAAGCACTCGAGGCGGTCTTAGATTGCTTCGCGATGGCGCGTGTGGACAAGCTGGTCTGTTTGGGCGACACCGTCGGTTATGGCGCGGACCCCAATCCGTGTTGTGACTTGGTGCGCAAGCATGCCGCTTTTTGCATCCTGGGAAACCATGATGCTGCCGTCGCTGGTCGTATGGATTATTCCTACTACTACGACGCCGCTCGGCAGGCGCTGGATCTGCACGCCACGACGCTGACCGGGGACAACATGGGCTGGCTTAAGAGCCTGCCCTACGAGCGCCGCGAAGGTCACATCAGCTACTGCCACGGCTCACCAGTCAACCTCGAGGAGTTTGAGTACATCTTCTCGACGGAGCAGGCGGCCCGCTGCTTGCCGTACTGGGAACAGCTGGCGGACGTGACGTTTATCGGTCACTCGCACTTGTGCAAAGCGTTCGCGCTGTCCCGTCACGAAGTCCACGAAGTCGTGGCCCAGAAGTTTGAGATTCGGCCCGGCTATCGCTACATCATCTCGGTCGGCTCCGTCGGGCAGCCGCGTGACTACGACAACCGCGCCAGCTACGTCATCTACGACGACGTAACCCGCATCTTCGAGTTCCGCCGCGTCGCCTACGACATCGACTCTGCCGCCAACAAGATCTTTGAAGCCAACCTCGAGCCAAACTTCGGCAATCGCCTGTTCATCGGCGTCTGAGCCGGGGTGTTGGCAGACCGTTCGCCTCCCCAAACTACCGCGCGACTTGTAAGTGGCTAACAGCCTGCGGGCTGCGAGGCCAACCCTTCTTGTTTCCCGTCACATCTGAGGACGACTTTCTGGGTGCAGCAGCGTGCAGCTAAGCCCACGGCGGACCGGCTTGTCTGGCTAAGTATGCGCATGTGCTTGACAAGTTTCCGACGGCAGCGCTAACACTCAGAGCCGCAAGCCAGCGCTACCTGGTTTTCGGTGTTGGGGTCTTGCGTCCGAAACGGGGATAAAGAGCAACTCTCCCATTGGATCGGAATCAGATTTTCCCGTCGGTGAGTCAGAGTCTTCGAGCGCATAACGCCGGACACGCAGACGCATCATCAGTGCATCACAGGTCAATAGCTGGGTCCGATCGCGGCCTCAGTTTTGGTGAGTTCTTGGTAAGTGTTCAGCCTTGGGTCCAAGCGCTTGGGTCTGCAGGCAGGGCACGGTTTATGTGGGGATAGTTCATACGATGACGTTCTTAGAAGCTGCTGTTGAAGTCCTCCGTCGCGAAGGCAAGCCCCTTCACTTTAAGGAGCTAACAAGGCTGGCGATCAAGTTTGACCTGCTATCGGTGGTGGGTCGCGAGCCCGACGCGATGATGCAGACCCGTCTGCAAGCCGAGGTGCGACGGCCCACCTCCGAGCTGGTGCGCACAAGTCCAGGGGTGTTTGGGCTGCGTAGCTATCCAGCTCGCTCCAGCCGTGAGAGCTCCGGCAAGGCCGAGACCGCACCGTCGGCACGCTCGGCTGGTGGAGCCGGTACGGGGGCTCAGCTGGAGCTGCCTGCTGGCGAAGCAGGAGCGAAAGCGGGGGCCACGAAAGAGCGGGGCCGCCGTCGAGGCCGTGGTGGACGAGGTGATGCGACCGCTGTAGAAGCAGCAGCACCAGCGGTCGTTGCGGCTCCTGAAGCAGCGGTAGCCCCGCCGGCAGTAGCCTCGCCACCCGTCGCCCCAGCCCCAAGCTCGGTTTCTTCGTCCGTTCGTCCAGCGGCGGCAGCAGCGCCAGCGGGTCCGGCGCGTGGCAATCGCCGCCGTCGCGGTGGACGCGGTGGACAGGGCGCAGATGCCGCGCCAGCAACAACCACTGAAGTTGTCGCCACGGCTCCGGCTGTAGCTGTAGAGCCGCCTGTTCCGGTTGTTGTCGCCGAGCCAGTTGCTTCCCCCGCGGTTCTGCCTGCTGTGATTGAGGTAACGGCTGCGGCGCCTGCGGCTCCCGTCGTAGAGATCACGCCAGCAGCTGTGGTTAGCAAGGAGGAGCCGGTGGCGGCTCCAACACCAGCTGTGCCGGCACCGGTAGCTGTGTCTACCGCGCCAGTCGCTACAGCACCAGCTCGGAGCTCGACTACTCCAGCTCCTCGACCGAGCAGCGGTCAGACGCCGATTCCTGCCACCCCACCTGCGGAACGCCATCGCTCACACTCAGGTCATCCGGCGGGTGAGCGGCGTGCTCATGCAGCACCTGCCAG
>JAGNNG010000186.1 GCA_017990795.1 Deltaproteobacteria bacterium | reverse complement strand
GTCTTCGAGGCTGAGCACCAAGATCTAGGCAAGCACGTCGCGATCAAGATCTTGCATCCGGTCTACTCGCGGACGCCGGATGTCGTTGCGCGCTTTCGCATGGAAGCACGCGCAGCCTCGATGATCGGCCACCCGAACATCATCGAGATCACCGATAGCGGTATCACCGTCGACGGCTCGTTCTATTTCGTGATGGAGCTGCTGGAGGGCATGGATCTAGCTGAAAAGCTGGAGCAGTCTCCTAACCTTCCCGTCGCTGAAGTGCTGCCTATTGCGCTGCAGATCGCGCAGGCGCTGGAAGTCGCGCACAACATCAACATCATTCATCGCGACCTAAAGCCCGAGAACATTTTCCTGATCAATCGCGAGGGCAATCCAAACTTCGTCAAGGTCCTCGACTTTGGTATCGCTAAGTCGCTGATGGATGATGCGATTAAGCGCACCACGCCGGGTATGGCGATGGGCACGCCTGAGTACATGGCGCCCGAGCAGGCCACCGGCAAGCAGAGTGACGGTCGCGCTGACATCTACTCGCTGGGCGCGGTGCTGTACGAGATGTTTGCGGGGAAAGCGCCGATTCATGGCAGCACCCCGATGGACATCTTGATCCGCAAGGCGATCGAAGATCCTGTCGATTTGGCGACGCTGCGGCCCGACATTCCGCCGCCGGTGGCGCAGCTGGTGATGCGGATGCTCTCGCGCTCGCCAGAGCTACGTCCGCAGAGCATGGGCGAGCTGGCTACCGAGCTAAGTCGCTGCATGGCCGATGTCGCGGCGGGCGTGGTACATCCACCGAGCCCGACGCAGAAGCCGAAGTTTGCACCCAGCTCGCGCAGCGAAAATGAGCGCCAGGCGCAAGAGCAGCGAGAGCGTCGTCTCAAGCAGATCGGTGCCATTGTGGTGAGTGGCAGCTTGGTCGGTATTGCCATCACGGCGTACTTGGCTCTGACCCCACCGACGCCGCGCTTGCTGCCCCGCGTGGCAGCTCCGGATCTGGCAGTGGCGGGGCATTCGACTGGGCCGAACAACACTGGAACACCCTCGGTCACGCCACCCGACGCAGGAGCTGCCGTGGTTGCCATCCGTCCTCCTGATGCAGGGACGTCGGTAAAGCCCCCCGTAAATACCACCGGCGGGACCAATCCGCCGCCTCGGCGCAACGAGAAGCTGGGCAAGCTGCCGATGCCCGCGTTTCTGGAGCGTGGCGTTGCGTTTGCCAAGGTCGAGGAAGGTCGGCTGGCACTCAACAGCAGTCGCTCAGAGGTGGCGTTTAACCTTTGCTACGCCGCTGCTGGCAGCCCACAGGTGCGCGGCCTTGCGCTTATCTGCATGGGCAACGCCGAGTTTACGCGCGGTCGCTACTCTGAAGCGATCAAGTGGGGCAAGCAGGCCCAAAAAGAGCGCGCTTACGGCAAAGACCTGTATCTCCTGCTCGGCAAGTCGTTTTACAAGACCGGCAACTGCAAAGAAGCACGCTCGTACTACCTAAAAGTCATCAACGGCACCGAGAGCGACAACCCCGAAGCGCTCAAGGGCCTGGAGCTGTGCAAGGAGTAGCGCGCAGCCCGGACCCGGACTTGCTGCTGTCAGCCTTGATTGCTACAGATTTTTCTCCGTCGATACCGCACGTTTTTGCGACGCTTAAGCCAAGAGATTTTGGGTTGGGGCTGGCGCGTAGGCGCTGCCGGTCTTATTAAGTTTCTGCGAGGACATCATCTTGGGCTTAGCCGATCTATTTTCCAAAGAGGCGCGCAAGTCGCGCAACCTGAGCAAGACCATCCAGCGTGCCAACGACAAGCACGCGCAGTCGGGTGACCGCTTCCGCGCGCTGGAGCAGCTGCGTGACGAGGGCAGCCCCGAAGCAATTGGCGGCATGCTCAAGCGCTTCAACTTCGTCTACGACAAGTCTATCGAGGACGAGCAAGAGAAGGAGTGGGTCTACCAGGCTCTCTCCGAGCTGGGCGATAAGGTGCTGCCCGAGCTGCGCAAGTACATGCGCGAGAGCGATACCTTGGCGTGGGCACTCAAAGTGCTGGAGCACATCGCCAAAGACCAAGTATTTCGCGACACGCTGCGGGTGCTTTGCGAACAGAACGACAACAGCTACGTGCGCGACCCCAACAAGAAGATGCAGCTGGTGCATTTTATGGGCGAGCACCACGACCCTTCCATTGCGCAGCTGCTGACGCAGTATCTGGAAGACATTGATGAGGGCGTGCGCTTCAAGGCTGTCGAGGCGCTGCTACACCAAGGCTATGCCGAGGTCATCGTCGGTCCGCTCGTGACGCTGCTGCTAAACAAGAAGGAAGAGTCGCGCCGCATCAAGGTGCGCATCGTGGAGGGCTTGGCCGACGCTGGCTTGCCGCTTACCGATCGCACCGCAGAAGTGGAGCGGGCGCTGTACGAGCTAGGCGTAGACGCCAAGCTAGACAGTCAGAAGCGCTTTCGTCGCACGTAGCGGGTTTAGTGTTACGGCGTGGTCCATAAAGGCACCACGCCGTAGCGGTGCGCTTAGCTAGGCGCGAAGGCGTCGACGCAGCAGCAGGATTCCTGCCAGCATCATCACGCTGACCAGCCAAAAGCTGCGTCCGGCGGTGGCTCCGGCGATGTCGCAGCCACTGGCTTTGCGCTTTTGGTCATCCACCTCGGCACCCGAATCGGGTCCCATGTCTGGTGGTGGTAGCTGGCCTGGGGCAAACTCACAGCTGCCATTCCAGGGTACGCAGCGGCTACCGACAGGGCAGCGGACGAACTTGCAAGGGTCGTCCACGCAGGTTCCGTACTGGCACGCCGAAGGAGTCTTGCACTGCTCTCGGCGCGGCGGATTGTCTGGGCATAGAGGATCTTTTTCGCATCGTCCCAGAGCAGGGTTGCAGACAAAGCCCGCAATACAAGCGGACGGGCAGGGCGAGGCCACGCAGGTGCCTTGCTCGCAGCGAAAGCCGGGCTTGCAGGCCTTGGTGCAGGGCGCGATGCAGCGGCCAGGCGAGACGCCGTCGGTGTAGCAGTACAGACCGGGGCCGCAGGTGACTCCGGTACACGGGCTGGTCTGGCACTTGCCGCGAATGCACTGGTCGCCTGGAGTCGGGCAGCCGATGTCCGAGGCGTAACAAGAGTCGTCGCACAGCCCCATTCCCTCGCCCAGCACCTGCGCAAAAATCTTCTCCAGCTGCTTCTTGAGCGTCGGGAGGTCTTCTGCGGTGTAGTACTTCTTCGGCATCCCCATCACCGGGGCGCCGCCGGCCTCGGACATTCGATCCATCGCCGTTGCGCCCGAGGGCGGCAGGGCACCAAAGCCAAGAACGAAGGTCGTAATCGAGGGGCTTTGCATCTGGGCTGCCTTGACGGCATTTACCGAGGCATCGGGCTCGCCGCTGGCGCAGCTGGGTTCACCGTCGGTAAGCAGGAGCATGTATTGGGACCGCGACGGATCGCGTAGGACCGGCTCCATCCGCAAGCTGTTGATGGTCTCAGAAGTTGGGGTCGCAGAGTCTGGGCTGGTGGCGTCGATGAGAGCCTTGATCTTGGCCCCGGTTTCATAGTCGGGCGGGATGTTGAGCTTGCCCGCGCCGCATCCGCTATCGCCGGCAAACAGCGACAAGCCAATGGGTAGCTGACCGTCGTAGGTATCGACCAGCTCTTTAAGCGCGAGCACGGCCAGATCCCACTTGCTGCCTCCCGGCGGTGCAGAGCCGCCCGACGGAGCCGAGTCCATAGACCCAGACTTGTCGAGGACGATCACCAAGTTCGGACACTTGCCCGCGCTGGCCTGGTGTGCCCCGCCGCAGAGGAGCAGCAAGGTGAGTGCGATGAAAAATAACCTGCAGAGACGTAGGGAGCGGGGTGGTGCGCTGTTTCGTGACATCAACGTAGACCTCGATACATAAGAGTACTTTGGCGCAGCATTACACGCAGTGTAGCTAGGCGGAAGTCGCTTTCAGATGCTTCTTAAACGAGCTCTACCGTTGGTGAGCCTGCAATTTCAGGCGCTTGGAACAGGCCGCCACGATGGTCTGGGCCGTGTTAGGCTGCGCCCGCCCGTCTCAGAGCGGCCAAAAGACACCACCATGGCAAAGCCCGAACGATCTTCCCGTCCGCAACAGCAGCAGCAGACTCAACTGCAAACACCCCGTTATCTGGCGCTGTGCGCGCGTCCGATGGAGCCGCTGGTCGCCGCTGAGCTGGCAGCGCTGCCCGAGGTCTCTGACATTGAGATCGGCGAAGGTGTGGTCGCTTTTAGCGGCCCGCGAGCAGCGCTGTATCGCGCCAACCTGCACCTGCGCTGCGCGACGCGGGTCTTACAGCAGCTGACCGACTTTGCGTGCGACGGTGGCGACGACTTGTACGCCGCCGCGCGCGACCTGCCGTGGGAAGAGTTTGTGCGCGCCAATGGCACCTTGGCCGTGAGCGCCCACGGACTTGGACCGGGCATCGACAACAGCATGTTTGCGGCGCTGCGGGTCAAAGACGCTGCGTGTGACCGCTTCCGCGATCGCTACGGCGTGCGGCCTGATGTCGATGTGAACAGTCCGCAGCTGCGCATCAACGTGCAGCTTTATCAGGTCGAGACTGGACGCGGCACCACTGAGGCGCGGTGCTCGCTGTCGCTGGATACCTCGGACCCGCCGCTATATCAGCGCGGTTATCGGCAGTCCGCAGGGGCCGCGCCGTTAAAAGAGACGCTGGCCGCAGCGCTGGTGGCTCACACTGGTTATCCGCAGCTACGTAACAAAGTCGCTGATGTGGCAGAGCATGCACCTCCTGGGCAGGACTCGCTTGAGCCGGCGCCTGCTGCTTTGCTGCCAGCTCTTGTGGCTCCTGCGCGCCCGCCAGCTGCCGGTGCACCGATGTTTCCCACCGTCGTCGATCTGTGCTGTGGTAGCGGGACGCTGCTGGTCGAGGCGGGTCTGCAAGCGCTCAACATTGCGCCTGGGATTGCGCGCCGCTTTGGCTTTATG
>JAGNNG010000184.1 GCA_017990795.1 Deltaproteobacteria bacterium | reverse complement strand
GCAAGAGGCCCGCGATGGGTCGTCCCACCAAGTTTGACCGTCCCACAACCACCGCCTTGGCACCGGCTAGCGGTGTACCCGCCTCTTTGAGCAGGCGCATCACCCCAAGCGGAGTGCAGGGCACCAGGTGGGGTCGCCCAAGCCACAGCAGGCCGACATTCTGCGTCAGCAGTCCGTCGACGTCCTTGGCTGGATCAAGCGCCTCCAGAATCCGCGTGGCCGACAGCGGGGCAGGCAGCGGCAGCTGCACCAACACGCCATGCACCTTTGGATCGGCGCTAAGCTGCTGCAGCAACGTGATGAGCGCAGCTTCCGTAGTGTCCTTGGGCAGCTTGTGATCAAAGACCGCGATCCCAACCTCCTGACCTGCGCGAGTCTTGTTGCGAACGTAGATCTGCGACGCTGGATCCTCGCCGACCAGTACCACCGCAAGTCCCGGAGTCACGCCACTGGCAAGCAGTGCGGAAACCTGCTCCTTCACTTCGGCGCGGACTACTGCAGCCAGCGCTTTGCCATCGAGAATGCGTGCGGTCTGTGTTTCGTCGGACATTTCAAAGCTCCTTAGCGGTGGGGACAGGGCAGGGCGATCGACAACAGGGACACTGTTCTAGCTAGCTCATCGGTTTGTTGCCAGGCGATAATGGGTATCGATGTCCCCAATGTGATGGCCCATAATAATGGCGAAATCACCACTGCTCGGCGTCGCTGTTTAGAAAAAGAGTGAAAATTTGCAGACCCTCCGCCCGCTTGCACTTCGGCTCGGAGGTTTTCAGTCGGCACCGTACTTGACGGTCTTAGGAAATGGAGAAACGTGAACCTCGTAGACCCTGACCCAGCTGCTGCGCCTTCTACCAGTGCCAAGACTGCTGCAAACGATGGGCAGAGCAGTCCTCGCTCATCGACGAATACGCGAACGCGGGGAGCTTTCCGGCGCGCCGTGCGAGACGCGACCCACGAGGTCATTCAGCCCATTCGCGACTTCTCCGCTGCCCCGCGCGCGCTGAACTGGGGCGTCAACCTCCCATACTTCATCGAAGGCCTGGTCTATTTTGGCACCCTGACGGTGCTGACCAAGTTCCTATCTGAAAACGTCGCGATGGGTGACATTCGCGCGGGCCAGATCACGGCGATGCTGACCGGTGGCATCACGGGCGCAATGTTCCTGCTCGGAGAGCTCTCTGACCGCTGGGGCGTTCGTCGGTCGCTGCTGTTCTCGATGCTGTTTCTGATTGCAGGTCGGGCAGTGATGGCACTGGGCGAGACCCTGCATCTGGGTCCGGGCGCTTGGGGTTCCCTGTGTCTGCTAAACCTGCTGGGCATGGGGCTGGTGGTGGTCGGCTACGGTGCCTATCAGCCAGCGGCCTACGCTGCAGTGAAGCAATACACGACGGCCAAGACCGCAGCGATGGGTTACGCGATGCTGTATGCGCTGCAGAACTTGGGCTCATTTGCCTCGGGTCTGCTGTCGCCCAAGATTCGTCACTTAAGCGAGCCGCTGTTTCCCCCGAACGGAATTACTGGCGTGCTGTGGCTGTATACCGCGCTGACGGTACTCGGCATGCTCGTCATCCTGCGGTTCTTGCCGCGTCTGACGACGCCAGAAGTCAGTGAGCAGTCCGTCGTGGCCAAGACGCTAGGGCAAGCGCCGCAGCTGGCCTCTAAGACGCTGGCGAAAAACGCGCGCGTATTTTCCGCCGAGTGGCTGCGCACCCATCCACTTGCCGACGCAAAGTTCAGCTTTTTTATCTTCGTGCTGATTCCGGTGCAGACGCTGTTCGCTCACAACTGGCTGACGATGCCGCTGTACATCGAGCGCGCCTTCCGCAGCACGCCGTGGGTTAGCGAGAACTTCGAGTTCTTCTCTAACCTCAATCCTTTACTGATCTTTGTGCTGACGCCGCTAGTGACGGCATTGACGGCGCGAATGGAGGTCTATCGCAGCATGATCTTTGGCACTGCCGTGATGGCACTGCCGACGTTTCTGCTCGCCTTGGGCCCGACCCCTGCGGGGCTGCTGAGCTTTACAGTGCTAATGTCCGTCGGAGAAGCCTTTTGGCAGCCGCGCTTCCTGCAGTACGTCGCAGAGATCGCCCCCGAGGGAAAGACCGGCCTTTACATGGGCGTGGCGCAGTTCCCGTGGTTTTTGACCAAGCTGATTACCGGCATGTACTCCGGCTGGTTCCTGCATCACTATTGCCCTGCGCAGGGCCCTCAGGACACCAAGAGCCTGTGGTTTATCTACTCCCTGATTGCTTGTGCGTCACCGATTGGTCTGCTGCTGGCGAAAAACTGGGCCGGCAAAGCCATCTCTGCACGCTCGCAGGCGGCCAGTGAAGCAGCAGCCCGGGCCGAGTCTGAGACCCGCATCGCAAGCTGACCTCGCATCTCTATCTCTAGGCTCGTCGCCCTCTGCCTGTTGCTCGCACCGCTGACTAGTCGTGTGTAGCTGTGAGCCACGCCCGCACACCAGCCGCTTCGCTCTCACGCCGGCTCTAAAGATTTACAAGCAAGCTCCGGCTTTTGCCCGGACTCCTCGACGTGGCCATTTTCAACGCGGCGGGTTGAGGCTAAGATATCAAGGCAGCTTTTCTCCTTGGTGACTGCGATGCTTCGCTATAGGCGCTCTGGTGTGCTGGTTTCCTTGCTGGTTGGTGGCTCTCTGACGCTGCTTGCGTCTGAGGATGCTGACGCGCGTTCCAAGAAGAAGCCCGAGACGGTGACTCAAGATCCGATGGAGGCTGAAAATAGCCCACCGCCGGTCACTCCACCGGACACGGGGACAGGGACGACCGATCCGACGAAGTCAGGAGGCAGCCGAGGCAGCAGTTCGGGGACCTCGTCTGGCACTTCCTCTTCTGGTGGCTCGTCGACCGGCAGCAGCGGCTCATCCCAAGCCAATTCAGGAACAGCTGGAAGCGGGGCTAACAACTCAGCAGCCGAGAAGGCACGCGCCAAAGCCGGGCGCTTTATGTTGAACCTGAAGATCGGGCCGGCGCCCTGCATTTACCCGTCGGGATGCAACACCCACCAAGGAGCGCTGGCGCTCGACCTGGGCTATGCCATCTCGGCGGATCGCAATGCTTACGTGGTGCTGCCGATCCAGCTGCAGTTTCAGCAGAACTTTACCGGCATCATCGTCCCGGTCGGCTTCCAGTACGACATTCCGCTACCGCCCAAAGGCCTGTATTTGTATCCACGCCTGCTGTTCGGTTACGCGGCGGGAGTCACGACCGGCCCGTCGGGGACGCCAAACCAAGTGCAGACCGCTCACAAAGGCTTTTTGGCCCCCGAGATGGGCCTTAAGTACGTACTAAACGGTCGCTTCAACTTCGGTGGTGAGTTCTTCAGTCTGCCGCTGTTTTTCGACAAGGACGGCTCGACGCTGTTCTATCGAATCATGCTGTCGGCGGGCGTGAACTTCTAGCGCCCTTCGCCTCTAGCCTGCTCTGCCACGTTGTAGTTATCGCAGCGCGGAAATCGGCCAAAACAGCCGAATTCGGCTGAATTTGAGCGAATTCAGCCGGATCCACCGCTGCGAAGCGCGTCCGGATCGATGGTCCCTTCTGGGATGTAGCTGAAAAAGCGGGCTCGGCTCGGCTCGTCAAAGGCGCCAGACTGTAGGTAGTCGGCCAGCGTCTGCACCCAGCGCCTAGACTGCGCCACTGCTTCGGCAAAGCGCGCTGGAAAATCCACCGCATCAAAGGTGTCTGCGCGGTTTTGCTGCTTGGCTGCAGCCGGAGCAATCGTCTTGCCCAAAGGGCTACTGAGCAGCAGCACATAGGAACCGTAGCCGCGTACCCAGTTTTGTAGCTGCGCCAGCTCGGGGGCGTCTCCCTTGTTGGCTCTTAAGGCGGCCTGGACCGTCTGCGCAATCAGTCCCGGCTGATGCAGCGGCGAGAAGTCTACGCCGATGTAGCGGTACAGCCGCAGCGTGCCCATAAAGTCAAAGCCCAGGCGCTGCTCGTGAAAGAGGATGCTCTGGAACTTCTCCAGCTCGTGATGTTGCTGACCGTGGGTACTGTGCAGCGAGGCGGCGCGGTTGTGAGCCAGCTCGTTTATCCACGGATGCATGTTGGTATCGACGGCAGCATGGGAGATGTAACCGAGCGACAGCGCAACCAGATACTGCCCTGCATCTGCAGTCGCTCGGGACCGCGAGAGCTGCACCCCGGCCTCGCCCAGCTTCAGGGCCAGCTCAATGGGTCGCAGGTTGTGGTTCATGTCGCCCCACCGCGACGGCAGCTGTGGTTGCTTGCGGAGATATTTCCAGACCGCAATGTGGAAGGACTCAAAGTAGGGCAGATCGACCAGCAGGGCTCCCGCGCGTGCGGCCTCTGCCAAGGCTGGCGTTGAGGTCGCGCTGCGAACATATGGGCTGGCGCTGAGCTGAGTGTCGGCCCAGGCGGACAAGTGGATGGCTTCTGCTGGCATCGCCTACGATTATCGAGGAAGCAGCGACAGGTTAGGGCGCCGTTGTCGTATCTGTGCGCTCTTGGGGCTGTTCCGGCCATGACGGGGAGCAGTGGCAGGCTTGGCCAGGCTTGGACCGCGCGGAGCCAGTTGGAAGAGCTCTGCACCGTGGACGACTTGGCCGTCGATAATCGTCAGTAGTACGCGGCGCTTGGGCAGATCCAAAGGCGGCTCTCCAGCATCTAAATCGAGGCTGCCCTGCAAAACGGTCACATCGGCAGGTCGTCCCACTTGCAGCATTCCCTGTTGGTTTTCGGCAAACGCAGCGTAGGCCGCATCAGTGGTAAATGCGCGGATGGCTTCGCCTACAGACAGGCGCTGATCCTTGGCGAAGCCTTCAGGGGGCTGTCCATCAACGGTCTGACGGAGCACGGCAGCATGTAGGCCCAAGCGCGGGTCCGCATCCTCGACCGGGAAGTCCGAGCCGCCAGCGATGCGCGTCCCAGAGCGCAGCAGCGACTGCCAAGCGTAAGCCGTGCGTAGCCGAGTAGGCCCCAGACGCGCACCGGCCCAGCTCATATCAC
>JAGNNG010000183.1 GCA_017990795.1 Deltaproteobacteria bacterium | reverse complement strand
GTCTGTACCCTCGGGCAGCAGCTGGGCATCTAGCAGTGGACCTAGGCGCTGAAGCCAGCTCGTCAGGCTCTGCGGCGCAAAGTTAAACTGCGCCAGCGCGTCAAAGTGCAGAAGCTCCAAGTCAGTGAGCACGCGACTGGTGCTGCCATCTAGAAGCGGAGTCGAGACCACGCGCTGCGATTTGAGCCCCGTGGCAGGAGTACTAACAGTGGGCCCAGCCGAAGTCACCGACTGCGATCGCACGCCTGCGCAGCCAAAAAGCCCGGCAACAAGTCCGCACCCCAGCAGACAACCTCGACGCAGCAGCTTGGTTTTGTTCGCCGTTCTCATGTTTTCCCTTTAAGCGTCCTGCTGACGTGCTCCCCGCCTACGCAGACCCGGCGATGCGTGCCGCACGCTTTGGCACACCACCCCGCTGTCTATTTTACCCCAGCGGACACGGCGGCCCGCGAAAACCTCAAGACAAACAACAGCTTTTGGCTTCTGCAGTGGCCAGGCCGTGCCTTGGCGCATTTCCAAGCCCCACACGAGCGCGGCTGCGGGCTTGTTCTCGACCGGGAAACTGGTGCATGCTTCGCGCACGCTCGCGTGGCCCTTGCGCAAAAGCCCTCCTGAGATCCTCGTTAGATCCGGACTCCGTAGCGCCTCGGCCATCGCAGAAACTCTGCTCACCTGCTCCCACACGAGGCACCGATGACCCAGCACATGACCCCGCGCGTAAAAGAAATCCTCTCGTACTACTCGTCGGAAAACCCCGGTACGCTGACCAACTTGGCGCGACTGATGATGCACGGCAGGCTCGCTGGCACCGGTCGCATGGTCATCCTCCCGGTCGACCAGGGCTTTGAGCACGGACCGTTCCGCAGCTTCGGCATGAACCCAGCGGGAATGGACCCTGACTATCACTACAACCTTGGCATCGAGGCGGGCTGTAGCGCCTACGCTGCGCCGCTGGGCTTTTTGGAAGCAGGCGCGGCCAAGTTTGCGGGACAGATTCCGCTCATCCTCAAGCTGAATAACTCGGACAGCCTGGCCAAGGTAGAGCCGTGCTCGGCGCTGACCGGCTCGATCAAAGATGCGCTGCGGCTTGGCTGCATCGGCATCGGCTTTACGATCTATCCCGGCAGCGGCGCCCGCAACACCCAGTACGAGCAGCTGCGCGAGCTAACGCTAGAGGCCAAAGAGCACGGCCTCATCGTCGTCACCTGGAGCTACGCGCGCGGCGCTGGCATCTCCAAGGACGGCGAGACCTCGCTGGACGTCATTGCCTACGGCGCGCACATTGCCGCGCAGCTGGGCGCGCACATCGTCAAGGTCAAGCTGCCCAAGGACCGCATCGAGCAAGCCGAAGCCGCCAAGGTCTACGACGCGCAGAAGCCGCCCCGTGGCACCATGACCGAGCGCGTCCGCCACGTCGTAAACTGCTGCTTTGCTGGCAAGCGCATCATCATCTTCTCCGGCGGCGAGACCAAGGACTCTGATGCCGCGGTGCTGGAAGACATCCACGCCATCCGCGAAGGTGGTGGCTACGGCTCGATTATCGGTCGCAACTCATTTCAGCGGCCCCACGCTGCGGGCGTAAAGCTCTTGCAAGACATCATGGACGTCTATCGCTAACGCCCCCACATCTGCAGCGGAGTCGGAATCCGTCGCCTCCGCTGAACTAGCATTGTTCCCAAGCCTAATTCCCTTCCTACAAAAGCCCACGCTGTCTTCCCATTCCTAAGCGCGTGTATGTTGCTAAGGGACATTCCCTTACGTAAAGAAGATCTCTCCCTATCTGATTCCCTTGTCATTTAGGAATCGCTTTAACAATTGGATTTCTCGACGATAACTAGTTCGTCGTGGTGGCGCTGCGGCTGATCTGATAGCTGTTGCTGTTATGGTAAAAGAGCTGCGCACTGTCGACCTGTTCCGCAACCTGGACCCGGTTCAGCTAGCCCACCTGGCCTCACTTTGTCAGGAAGTTCAGCTGAAGAAAAATCAGGTCCTGTTCTTGGAGGGCGATGCCCCGGAGGCGTTTTACGTAATCGTAAAGGGCCGCATCCGCATCTCCAAAGTAGTCCCCGGAATCGGCGAGGAGGCGCTGGCCATCTTGGGGGATGGAGCCTACTTCGGAGAGATGGAGATCATCGAGCCGACCCCACGCGCCGCGCAGGCAGTGGCCCATGAGGCCTCGACGCTGCTGGCGATCAAGATCAGCGACTTGCACCAAGTGCTGGGTGCGGATCGTGACCTGGCGCTGGCGCTGCTGTGGAACTTTGTGCGCACGCTATCGGAGCGCCTTCGCCACACCAATGACAAGGTCATGGCGACGTTTGCCATGGCCAGCTTCGGCTAGCGCAGCAGGCTCGTTAGGAATACTCCCAATCCCTTCCTAACGACCGCTCGGCTTCCTACTACCAGACTTGCTTGCGCACCAGAGCAGAGGTTGATGCCCAAGCAAGTCCCGCAGCAGGGAATTCCCAATCAGACTACTTACACACTCCTACCAGCCGCACTTCTGACCCTTCGTCTGCTCGTTCATCCAGTTCATCAGCGGCTTGTAGTAGTCCAGCATCGCCTCGCCATCCATCTGCTTGGTACCGGCGATGGCTTCCAGCGCCTCGGGCCACGGCTTGCTGGCGCCCATGCTTAGCAGCGTCTTCATCTTGTCGCCCGCAGCGCGATTCCCATAGATCGAGCACTTGTGTAGCGGGCCGGTCTGGCCTGCGGCCTGGCACAGCGCGCGATGAAACTGGAACTGCAGAATCCGCGCCAGGAAATAGCGAGCGTAGGGAACATTGGCCGGAACGTGATACTTCGCTCCCGGGTCAAAGTCCGCTTCCGTACGCGCCACCGGAGGCGCAATTCCCTGATACTTCTGCCGCAGTTCCCACCACGCTTTGTTGTAGCTATCGGGCTTGACCTTGCCGCTAAAGACATCCCAGCGCCACTGATCGATCACTTTCCCAAAGGGAAGGAACGCGACCCGATCCAGCGCATCGTGCAGAAGGAATGCAATGTCATCCGCAGGAGACTCCGTAACCTGCTCCAGGAGTCCCACCGTCTTTAAGTAGGAGGGCGTAATCGACAGCGCAATGGTGTCGCCGATTCCTTCGTGGAAGCCATCATTGGCCCCTTGCTGGAACAGCACCGGCTGGTCGCGGTAGTACCAGTAGTAGTAGTTGTGACCTAGCTCGTGGTGCACGGTCTGGAAGTTTTCCTCGTCGGTCTCGATGCACATCTTGATGCGCAGGTCGCCCTTAAACGTCACGTCCCAAGCGCTGGCATGACAGACCACTTCGCGATCTTTGGGCCGCGTAAACATCGAGCGCTGCCAGAACGTATCGGGAAGGGGGTCCAGACCTAAAGAGGTGAAAAACTTCTCCCCATACTTGACCATCTCGATAGGAGTGGTCTTTTTGGCGACGAGCCGCGACTTCAAATCCAGGCTCTTGGCTTTCCCAGCAGGAGCCACTAGGGAGTACAGATTCCCCCAGTCTTGCGCCCACATATTCCCTAGCAAGTGCGCAGGAATCGGACCGCTCTCGGGCACTTTGGCGCCGTACTGCTGACGGAGCTTCATGCGCGTATAACAGTGCAAGGACTGATACAGCGGCTGCACCTGCGTCCACAGGCGCTCGACATCGGCGGAAAAGGCCTCGGGCGGCATATCGTACTTGCTGCGCCACAGCGTACCGACATCGGGATAGCCAAACTCCTTGGCCCCTTTGTTGGCCAGCGTTACGTAGCGCGAATATGCGCCACGCAGCGTCTTGGCTTGGTCATGCCAGCCCTGCCATGCATCCAGCAGCTCGTCGTAGTTGCGCGAGCTTGCCAGCGTGCGGCTGAGGTCATCCAGCGTCAGGCACTTGCCGCCAAGTTTGGGCGGACAGTACTTGCCCTTGCCATAGGTGGTCTCCATCGAGGCCGCGAGGCTAGCCAGCTCTCCACGCTCTGCGGAATCGGGAGGCGCGGGCAGATCCTGCGCCAGCTTTAGCAGATCAAACTTACGTCGCAGGTCTGCAGGTACCTGCACGCCGTCATACTTGGCGGCCTCCTTCACCTTGCGCGCCAGAAACTCCATCACCTGCTCTTGCGACTGCGCGTTTAGCGACTCGGTGTCGTGGGTGATGTACGTGTTCTGCACAAACTGCACGCGCTGCGCGTAGCTCCACAGCGCTCGCAGCTGCGTCTCGGTCTGGTCCATAAATGTGCGCGCATCTTCGGCGGATGGACCCTGCGCCACCGCTGCCGGTGTTGCCGCCACCACCTGTGGCGGCGGATCAGCGCGCAGCGGCGCAATCGGCTCACAGGGAGTACAGCCAGGCAGCAGCGAAGGCGCCACCGCAAGTAGCGCTGCCGACGTTACGCACAGCCTGCGACGCCGCGCAGACAAGGACAACTCAGGACGCTTTGTGAACATCACTCCTCCGGGTTTTTGCAGCCAAACAACATCAGAAAGAAAAAGCATCGCCAGCTAAAGCGGCCCAGAAAGCCAGTGCAACCTCACCCGACCGCCGCAACCAAGGCGCTACCAAGCGAGTGAGCCAGCTATGTTTTGTGGGCTTGTGTTTGCGTAGAAAACGGTTCTGTCTTGGACTCAGCTAGGCGGTGCGGGAAGATGGACGAAAGCCGCGCTATATCACAATCAGGAGCCCCCAAAGTCATGAAAAACAGCACCAGACCCAGCCTTACCGTCTGTCCCAGCGCGCACAAGGCCCGTCGCACTGCCGCCGGTCTTGCAACGCTGATGGCGCTCTTTGTCGGCTGCGGCGAAGTGGGCAAGGGCCCCGAGACAGATATCCCCGACCTGAGCGCTCCCGCGGACCTTAGCGCCACGCTTTCCTGCTCGCCTAAAAACTGCGCGGGCTGCTGCAGTAACGGCGTGTGCCAGCCCGGCAATACACGGACCTACTGCGGCACGGCGGGCGGCGTGTGCGGCGTGTGCTCGGCATCGCAGTCCTGCGGCGCTGACTCTTTTTGCAGCTATGACCCAGCGGGCAGCTTCCT
>JAGNNG010000182.1 GCA_017990795.1 Deltaproteobacteria bacterium | reverse complement strand
TTGGCGGCGGCGTTGATGCTGCCGCCAAAGCCGACGCGAAAGTCCAGCGGCGTGCCAATCACCAGCACCACATCCGCCGATCGCAGTGCCCGCTTCCGCGACAGGTTGAGCGCCTGCGGGTGATCCGCCGCCAGCACGCCACGGCCCATGCCGTTCATGACCACCGGGATATTTGTCGCCTGACACAGCGCCGACAGCACCGCCGAGGCGCCATCCCAATAGACCTGCGAACCGGCAAAAATCACCGGCTTTTTCGCCCCTGCCAGCAGCGCTGCCGCTTGCTCAATCTGCGTCGGGTCCGACTGCAGGCGCGGCCACGGTGGCAACAGCGGCGGCACAATCAGCTCGTTGTCGTCGACCTGCGCCATTAGGACGTCGAAGGGCAGCTCTAGGAACACCGGGCCGGGAATGCCGCTTATCGACTGGCGAATCGCGGTCTGCACCATCTCGCGCAGGCGTCGTGGGTCGCTGGCCGTCGCGCACCACTTGGTGATCGAGCGCATCATCGGCAGCTGCTCCATCTCTTGCAGCGCGCCGCGTCCTGCCGAGCGAACCTCTGCCGCGCCACCGAGCACCACCAGCGGGCTCTGCGCCTGATACGCGTTGGCGATGCCCGTCACTGCGTCCGTGACTCCGGGGCCCGCCGTGACCAGCGCCACGCCCGGTCCCCGCGTGAGCCGAGCATAGCCGTCGCCCGCGTGGGCCGCTGCCTGCTCGTGCCGAGTGTCGATCATGCGGATGCCGTAACGCAGGCAGCCGTCATAAATCGGAGCGATATGTCCGCCACAAAGCGTAAAGAGGTCTTTGACCCCAGCGCGATGCAGCTCTTCTGCGACCAAGTGTCCACCGATGCTGTATGCCATGGTTTTCGACGGTATCAGCCGCGCCCGCTGATGGTCAACAAAGTGTCGCTGCGTTTTAGGTTCACCAAGGCCGACACCAAGAATCGCCACCGCAGCTATGATCAAGACATCGGCAACATCCCCGGCCATGCGACCAGGGGCAGACCCCGCGTCTTGCACTACTTGGAGGAAGCACGATGTCTACATCTCGGCATGATCACTCGAAGGTGGGTCTACGCGGGCTGCGAGCTGCAGCGCTGCTGACGGTGAGCCTGGCGATGGCAGCGGCATCAGGGACGTTGGTCCCCGCCGCACAGGCTCAGTCGCCAGCGCCTGAGTTCAGCTTGGAAAACAACGCGCTTAAGCTACCAAGCCCGATCGTCTTTGAGCTGGACAGCGACAAGCTAAGCCCACAGAGCGACGCCGCGCTAAACCACATCAAGGCGTACCTGGATGCCAAGAGCTACATCTCGCTGATGCGCATCGAGGGCCATACCGACAACAAGGGCTCGCCTGCCGTGCTGCAGCGCCTGACCGAAAAGCGCGCCACCGCGGTCGGTCGCTGGCTGGTCGCGCATGGCATCGACTGTAAGCGCTTGCTCGCGGTCGGCTTTGGCAGCAACAAGCCGATTGCCGACAACGCGACTCCCGACGGTCGCGCCCAGAACCGTCGCATCACCATCAGCAATGCCGCCCTGCGGGGTCGCTTGATTGGCGGCATGCCAGCCGATGGTGGAGGCCAGCCAGCCAGCGACGACTTGTGCAAAAAGTAACGCTGCCGCTGACCGTCCCCTCGCTTTCGCTACGACGTCTGTAGGACCCCGGCCAGCAGTTGCTCGGCGGCTGAGTAGGGATCGAGCACCCGCTGCTGCACCTTCTGCAAAATCTCTGGCCGCGCGGCCAGCTGCTGCGCCATCACCTGCTGCAGTCGATCTGAGACGGCCTCTTGCAAGTCCCGCTCGGCCCGACGATGCCGCCGCTGCAGCCCGTGGCCTTGTTCGCGCTTTTGGTGCCGCGTGATCGCCTCGGCCAGCTCGGGGATGCCTTCGCCGCGCATCGCCACGGTGCGGATGATCTCCACGTCGCGCCCCGGGGCTTCCTGCGCCCCCGCCGTCATCAGCGAGGGATCAGACCCGCGCAGATCCAGCATCGTCATCAGATCGCGCACCGTGCGATCGGCGCCTTCGCGATCGGCTTTGTTTACGACCAGCACGTCGGCGATCTCCAAGATGCCCGCCTTGATCGCTTGCACTTCATCGCCCAGCCCGGGCACGGTGACCACGACCTTGGTATCGGCCTGCGCGACCACGTCGACCTCGCCTTGACCTACGCCGACGGTCTCGATGATCACGATGTCAAAGCCGATGGCGTCCAGCACCGCCACCACTTCCCCCGTCGAGCGCGACAGCCCGCCCAGGTGTCCACGCGACGCCATCGAGCGAATAAACACGCCATCGTCCAGCGCGTGCCGCTGCATGCGGATGCGATCGCCCAGGATCGCCCCGCCCGAAAACGGACTAGAAGGATCGATGGCGACCACTCCGACCCGTAGACCGCTGCGCCGGTAGTGCGCGATCAGGCTGTCGACCACCGTGGACTTGCCAGCCCCGGGATTGCCGGTGATGCCCAGCACGAACGCGCGTCCGGTGTGCGGCCACAGCTTCTGCAGCACGGCTCTGGCCATCGGCAGGCGGTCATCCAGGTCGCGAATCAGGCGCGCGGCCAGGCGTAGATCGCCAGAGCGAACCTGCTCGGCCAGCACCTGACTGCGCGCATCCATGTCGGTTGTCTCCAAGGCCAAGGGCGCTTTCACCGTAGTTCCCTCCAAGCTACAGACCAGGACTGAGCCGCCTCAGGTAGCTTATCAGCCGCCCGCCTGTCAATGCCGCCTACACCCTTCCAGGCCTTTGCCGACCGTTGGAATCGGCCCCGCAGCGCCTTCCGGGCCTTTGCCGACCGTTGGAATTGGCCCCGCAACGCCTTACGGGCTTTAGGACAGGCCTGCGCGCAGCTCTCCATCGGTGTTTACGTAGTTGCGTAGGCGCTGGGTCAGCTGGTCATGGGCCACAAAGTCCTCCCGCGACAGAGGGTGCCGAGGGCAAGTCTGACACACCGGAATCCCCGCAACCTGATCCTGCAAGTGGCGCTGGCGCAGGCGCTGCAGAGCGGGGCCGTTCCAGACCTCGGCCAGGGACTGCAGCGACAGATCGCCCAGCACATTTACCGGGTCATAGTGGTTCGCGCATGGCACCACGCGGCCATCCCACATCACCGTCAGCTCGGTCCACAGCAGTCGACACGGCGGCAGCCAGGGCGGCTTGCCGACCGGCTCCACCGCAGGCCCAAGCCCAGCCCCAGCGCCCTGCCCCGCCCCGCTGGGTGCCGACTTGCTAAGCCGCAGCGGCAGCAGCGACACCTGCCCGGCCCAGTCGCGCGCCGCCTTGAACACCGCCAGACCCTCCCACTGCTCGGCAAAGCGCTGCATCTCGCTGCAGTTGTGGTCACTTACGATCATCTGGATCACCGGTCGCAGCGCCGATCCCGAGGTCCGCAGCTGCTGCAAAAAGCGCCGGACATTGTCAGTGGTGCGCGCAAAGTCACCGCCCCGGCGCAGCTGCGCATAAGCCTGGTCACTGGCGGCATCCAGCGAGATCACCAAGAAGTCCAGGCCGCTGTGCAAAAGCGCCCGCGACTTGCGCGCATCCAAAAAGCTGGCGTTGGTTGACAGGCCCATCGCGACGCCCCGGCGCTTGCCTTCGGCAATCAGCTCGCCGACGCGCGGATGCAGCAGCGACTCGCCCAGGTGGTGAACGTAGGCAAACTCCAGCGCCGGTCCGGCCTGGTCCAGGATGCTGCAAAACAGCGCCGGCTCCATGTGACCGACGGAGCGCTGCATCTGACCATGCGGGCACATCGGACAGGCCAGGTTGCAAAAGTTTGTAAGCTCCAGCTTTAGGTGAACTGGACGTCCCTGCAGCACGACCTGGCCCGACTCGTACTCTGCGGCCAGCAGGAGGCGGTTTTGGCGCTGCCAAGCGGCGCGCGCTGTAGCCACACCACCCACCGGACCGCCAGGGTCCAAGGCACCGACCTGACCTACAGAGCCCACAAGACCCACTTGAGGAGATATCGTCACAGCAAGGCGCATCATGGACCACCTTGCGGGCTGGCTAGCAAGCCCGTTTTGGCGGTGATTGGCTGGCTGGGCAGTGGCCGAGACCTGGCTACTGTCCTCAAAGCCGCGCAAAAGCACGGCTGCAGCTTTAGCTTTGACAGTTGGCTATGTAGGCGCCGATACTAGAATCTATAAGCCTGACATAGTGCAACCATCATCTTTCTCTAGGCTGGGGACTGCTTGCGTGTGCTAGACGGCACGCGGCGACAAGCAGGCCTTGGCACAGTGCAAGCGGGTTTTCCAGGTCATGAGCAGCCGACAGCTGAGAGCTGAAAGTGCAAGCGCAGCAGTCGGTGAGGGTCCTCGCCCAAGGCAGTCTGCGGCGAGCCTGCTTCCTCGGAAAAGTCGCAGCGCTGCCGCGATGGGCGGTGGGGATGGCGGCACGCAGGCCGGAAAATGAGCAGAAGCGCGCATGGCACAGGCTGATAGCTCCTCGGACCAAGTAAGCAAGCAGGGTGAAGACGTGGCCGCCTCGGCCCGGCTTCCGCGCGGTGGCGTTCCCGATGACACCGACGCGCTTATCGATGCCCTAAACCAAGCTGAAGCCGGCTTCGATGCGGAAGTAGATGCCGCGTATCGGCAGCCCGACAGCAGCGCCGATGTAATCGAAATCCTCGACGCAGAGCCACTGCTGGCTGAGGATGAAGCGCTCTCAGGCGCGCCTGACCCGGTGGACCTTGTCACCCGCCGCGCCAACAACGAGACCCCGCGCGACCGCCGCACCGTCTACGAGCGCGAGCTTGACCGCGAGACCGACAAGACCCGCCGCGCGCTGCTCCAGCACGAGCTGGGCCTGCTGCAAGAGCAGCAAGGAGCCGAGCACAGCGAGGTGCTGCGCGCCTATGCCGAGACGCTGGCGCTCGATCCCACGCTGCGACCCAACCTGTGGGCGATGCGGCGCAGCTATCTGCGACGGAACCTGTGGCCAAGCCTGCTCAAGCTCCTGGATACCGAGGCGCGGTTTGCCTCGACCAAGCGCGAGCGCGCCGAGGTCTGGACCGAGAAAGGCCA
>JAGNNG010000181.1 GCA_017990795.1 Deltaproteobacteria bacterium | reverse complement strand
GAGTTGGGCGTCAGCGTCGCCTTGTCCGCCTCAAACGTCACGCCTTGGATGGTGCCGATAAACGGCAGCAGCGCGGGCGGTGGCGCTTCGTCGGGGCAGCCGTCTTCGTCGATAAAGCCGTTGCGGGTCTCGGGCGCGTCCGGGCACTTGTCCTGCGCGTCCATGATGCCGTCGCCGTCGCGGTCCGTGGTGGTGGCGGGGTCATTGAGGCAGCCCCGGAATGCGACCACGCCCTTTTCTTTGGGGCACAGGTCGACGGAGTTGAGCACGCCATCGCCGTCGTCATCGTTGCGGTTGCAGGTATAGGTCTTCAGCTCGCCAAAGCGACCGTACAGGCCCAGCGTGACCTCGCCGTTTGGCGTCAGCGTCGGCCCGCCGGTGTAGCCCGGCATCATCAGCGCCCGCGCGTCCAGTCGCAGACCCCAGTTGGGCCGGACGTTGACCTTTACACCCGCGCCCAGATCGACGCTGCCGGTGGTCTGCTGCTGGATGATGTTGGGGTTTGAGCTAGACGTGCTCACGCCGCCGCCACCCACCAGCAAGAACGGTCGCACGCGCCCGGTCAGGATGTGAAACAGCCCGTGCAGCCGGTAGCCAAACGCCAGCACCTGGTCGGTGTTTGGGTTGCCGTCGGGGTCTTTGAACTGGTTGTTCACGCTGGTCGGTAGCAGCGCCAGCTCGCCTTCCAGCATAAACAGCGCATGCAGGCCCAGGCCCAGGCGGATGCCGAAGGCGGGGCCGTGGTGCAGCGCGTTGTTGGTGGTCGCTTCGTCAAAGCGTCCGAGGCCACTTTGCGGGTTCCACAGGTGAATGCCGCCAAAAGCGCCCAGCTCATACTCGGGCGTAAAGGCGTGGGCGTCGGAGGCGGTCAGGCTGGTCGCGCCCAGTGCAAAGGCAAAAGAGGCACCGGCAAGCAGAAGCGGCAGCTTGGTGCCGCGTGAAAAAGTGCGGTTGTGAGTCATCAAAAAACCTCCACTGCGAGTCATCGAAAAAGTCCGGCTTGTCCCTGGTGCTGCTCGTCGCAGCGACTACAGGAAGTTCACGATCAGCGAGGCCTCCGACAGCGTGTCGACCTTTTCGGCCAGCGGCACAAAGCCATCGGTGTACGGCAGGCTCAGCGCGTTGCGCGGCGCGGGCACGTTGTCAAAGCGCGTGGTGAAGGCAAACCGGAAGCTGATGTTCTTGTGCAGCTTGGTGGTCAGCGCGGTCTTGAAGTTGACCCGGATATCGCCAAAAGCTCCGACGGGATCGGCATAGCCGGGCGCGTTTAGCGAGTTCAAGTTAAACAGCCCTTCCAAGGCCGCTGACAGCGCCGTGTCCTTGGACAGCGTAAGGCCGTAGCCCAGAAAGCCACGCAGCGAGTGGATCAGCAGCTGGTCCGGGCCGCCCGTCGGAGGGTTTGCAAACTGCACGAACGTAAAGTCGTAGCCAAGCTCGGCCAAAAGCTCGTTGCGGTCGGTCTTGACCACCTGGCGGCTGTAGCCGATTTGCGCGCCGCCAAACAGGCGCTTACCGGCAGGCTCGTCGCCCATGACCTGCGCCGAGACGTAGCCCAGGTTGTTGGCCGAGAAGAACCGGTCGTAGCGCAGCTTGACCGCCCAGAACTGGGTGTTGACCTTGGTGTCGGTCTTGATCTCGTCGTAGCTGTCGATCTTCTGGTTGCCGTTCACGTCGTTGGCGGCGTAGGTGGTGACGCGGCCAAAGCGCCCATCGACATCCAGCGCAAACTTGTTCTTGCCGTCATTGCGCAGCAGGCTGCCGCCCGCCGAGACCGTCAGCGCGTTGGCATTGCCCGTCGCCAGCAGCAGTCCCGCCTGAGCCGACGCCTTCCACAGCGTCTTTTCCAGCTTCTCGGCCTTGTCGAACTGAAATTTGGGCTCGTCCGCCCTTGCTGTCCCTGACAGTCCGACGAGCAGACTGGCCGCGAGCAGGCCCACGGCCTTGCGGTCTATTCCCTTGCTGTTCATGCGTTGCTCCTGCTTGCGGTGCCACGGACTTTTTCGCTACCGCCAGTTGTGAAGATGAGCTCTCGGCTACTTACTGGCGGCGAGACTAGGAAAATCGAGGCGAAAAAGGAACTGTCTTGATGCCAAGCAGCGGCGCGACCGGAGGGCGCAGGTGGGTCGCAGCCGGCGCAGGCAGCGCGAGCATGGGCAAGCAAGGGGGCGAAAGCGGAAGAAATCAGGCGAAAACGGAAGGAAGCGGGCGAAAGCGGACGAAAGCGGCGGGGCGGGCGACTACCAGGGCTTGCCGCCGACCTGCAGGAAGAACGACCAGCCGGGAGCTGGGGTCGGATTGACCTCTAGCGTCGGCGCCAGGTCGTAGAACGGGTCGGGGTAGTAGGCGCGCTGGTTGAGGACGTTAAAGAAGTTGATGCTGGTCCACAGCCGGTTCTTGAGGAACTTGGCGCGCGCTCCCAGGTTCAAGATGGCCTGCGGCGGCAGCTTGTCAAACGTCAGGTCCGAGAAGTTTGCAACCGTGGTCACGCCGTCGGCCAGCGAGATCGTGCGCAAGCGGTTCGGGTCGTCGTAGCTGCCCAGCACCAGCAGGGTGCCGTTCTGCTCCAGCCAGCCCGGAATCACCGACAGCACCCAGCCCAGGCTAAAGGTGTGCTGGGGGATGTTGCGCAGCACGCCGCGGTCGTTGGTCGAGATGTGCAGGAACGTGTAGCCCAGCGACAGCGTGTGGTCCCCGGCAAACAGACGCGCGCTGGCCTCGACCGAGTGGATGCGACGCTTGGACGGGTCGGTTGAAGTACGATCGTCGCTGCGCCGGTTTGAGTAGCTGCCGTTGTTGATGACGATGAGCGACTTCAGCTCGGTATAGGCGTAGTCGGCGCGCAGCTGCAGGGCACGGATGGGGCCGATGTTCTTGAGCAGGCGGGCGTTCCACTCGCCTTGGAAGGCCTGGCTCTCTTCGTTCTTTAGGCTGGTGTTACCGCCGAACTGCACGCCCGCACCGTTTGAGTCAGTGTTGTTAAACACCGGCGAGCGGAAGCCGTTGGCGTAGTTGGCCTTAAAGTGCATCTCTCGGTAAAAGTTCCAGACCAGCGACGCGCTGCCGAGCAGCTGGCCGTTGCCGCCAATCAGCGCGCCCTGGTAGCCTCGCTGACCCAGGCCCGCCTGATAACGCACACCGCCGTCCAGGGTCAGGCTGCGCACCGGTCGAAACTGGTCCGAGATATACAAAGCAGCGACGGTACGGCTGGCTGCAGTGTTAAACGGAATCGGGCACTCGGGCACAAACGTGATGGGCTGGACCGACTGCAGCGGACAGGCAATCGGCAGCCGCGACGGATCGGGCACGCCGGGGAAGCGGACGGTGGCTTCGGGAACCCACTCGTGGAACACATCGCCGCCCCACAGCAGGCGGTTGTTTAGCGGCAGGCCGGCATCGCCATCGACGCTAAAGCCGACGCGATAGGACTCGATGGGGGCCTTAAATGTCAGGCCGCCTGGGTTCAGCTTGGTGCCGGGCAAGATGACCGCATCAAGGTGCCGCTCAAACTGCACGCCGTACAGCTTGGCGTCGAGGCCCAGGCGGTCGCCCAGGAAGCGGCTCTTGTACTGGATCGTGATGTACCGATCCATTATGTTGATGTGGTTTACCTGCGGCTGCGTGCTCGGCATCATCGTGGCGTTGTCGTAGACGCCCCGCGCCAGGTTGTTGCCAAACGACAGCGAGTTGTTCATCTCGCCGATGGGGATGGCATACGACAGCGTGACCGGTCCGTAGGTGAGCTTGCCGCTGATGTCTAAGATGTACGCGCGCGCCGGGTTGGTCTGGCCCAGGTCTGCGTAGATCTGCGGCCCAGGCGGCGACGGAGCCGCACTGCGCGAGATGGTCGACAGCGCGGTGTACTCGGGCGCCAGGTAGTTTTCGTAGCTGACGTGCTGGACGATGCCGAGGCTGGGCCCGCGCTTAAACTTGAACGTCTTGCCAAACAGCGCCCAGGCGCGAAAGTTCTGCGGGGAGCCGCTGCCGTCGCCGTAGCCGATACCAGCTTCGACGCCGTTGATGTCGTCGGCGTCCTTGGAAATCAGGTTGATGATGCCCAGAAACGAGTTGGCGCCCCAGAGCACACCGCCGGGACCGGTGACAACTTCGATGCTCTTGATGCTCTCTAGCGGGATGCTGCGGTTGTAGGCGCCGGCGTTGAGCATCGGCTCGAACATCGAGACGCCGTCGCGCAAAAGCAGCGCGGCTTGGGCGGTACCTCGCACCAGCGGCAGGTTTAGGTGGTTGCCGATGCCATTGGTGGTCATCCAGCCGGGGATGGTCTCTAGGACCTGGGTGATGTTGCGGTAGCCGCGGCTGGCAATCTCGTCGGCGCGAATGACGGTAACGATCGAGGGTGCTTCCTGCACCGTCGTCACCTGCTTGGCCGCCGAGAGCACGCGGTCAGCGATGTCGATGTCGCTGCTGTCTTCGCCCTTGTCGCCTTTGCTCTGGGACTCGCCCGTGGGCTCGGGATCGGGCAACAGCACGTCATAGCTGGGCGTCAGCTTGGACTTGGGTGAGGTGGCAGCGCTGGCCGGGCTGGCACTGGTCGCGGCAGCTGTATCGTCGGCCAGGGCGGTGCTCGCGGTACCGGTCAGCCACCAGCCCAGACCCAGCACGGTCAGCGGCAGCAGCCTGCGGCTATCCATGGCTGGGCGGTTTGTGCACAGACGGCTCATGTGGGATTTGCTGCGGCTGTTGCTCATCGAAGCAGCCCTCCCGCGCGTGGAGACAGCGAGAACGCCATGCCGAGCAGGATGCGCGCCTCAGCATTGCGAGGCCGCTCGGCCAGCAGACCGCCGCCCCCGGCCAGCGTTAGCTTGAGCTTTTCGGTTGGCTGCACATACACCGTTCCCAGAAGCAGCGCGGTGCTACTTACGGCGTCCCCGGTGAGCGGCACGGTCCCGGCTCCTTCGACGCCCAGGCCGAGCAGGCGGTGCGCCCGCACGGTCAGCCCGGCAGCCCAGCTTAGCTCGTGGCCAGTCTGGTAGCGCAGGGTGCTTTGCACGTAGGGGTCATAGAGGCTACTGCC
>JAGNNG010000180.1 GCA_017990795.1 Deltaproteobacteria bacterium | reverse complement strand
GAGCTGCTACTGACGGACCTGCGGCTTCCGGATGACCAGGGCACCTCGCTGCTGCTCGAAGGCCAGCGGTTAAATCCACAGCTGCAGACCATCCTCATGACCGGGCACGCCACCATCGAGTCCGCCATCTTGGCCACGCGCAATGGCGCGCGCGACTATCTGCTAAAGCCGTTTGAGATGGCCAAGCTCAAGCAGCTAGTAGCCGAGGTCGACCGGCTGTTTGAGCATCGTCGCGACGCGGCCACCGCCCCCAGCGGCCTAGTCGGAAACAGCCCAGCGATGCAGCGCGTGTGGGCCGCCATCGAGACCGCCGCTGCAAGCCAGGCCCCAGTCTTGATCGAAGGCGAAACCGGAACCGGCAAAGAGCTGGTGGCCACCGCCATTCACCAGCGCTGTGCCGGACGCGAGCAGCCGCTGGTTGCGGTCAATCTAGCGGCGATGCCCAGCGGACTTATCGACAGTGAACTGTTTGGCTTTGAGCGCGGGGCCTTCACCGGAGCCCACGGCGCCCACAAAGGCCGCTTCGCACTGGCCGGCAGCGGAACCTTGTTCCTGGATGAGATCAACTCGATGCCGCTGGAGGTGCAGCCGAAGCTATTGCGAGCGCTGGAGACGCGCGAGGTGTGGCCGGTGGGAGCCGAGAAGCCGCAGCGCCTAAGCGCCCGTATCATCGCCGCCAGCAACCAGCCGCTGCTCTCTCTGATCGAGCAAGGTCGCTTTCGCTCGGACCTGTTTTACCGGTTAAACGTGCTGCACATCAGCCTGCCCCCGCTGCGCGAGTGTACCGACGATCTGCCGCTGCTGGTGCGCAGCCTGCTGGATCGCTCCGAGATTCCCCGTCGCTCGCCCCTGCCCGTTGAAGTCACCCCTGAAGCCATCGCCTGGCTGCAGCAGCAGCCCTGGCCTGGCAATGTGCGCGAGCTGAAAAACCTGCTGGAGCGCGCGCTGCTCCAGTCCCCTGCCCTGTCGCGCAATCCACCCCGCCTGGAACTTTCAGACCTGCACGCGGCCCCCACTGACCAAGCGGCGCTGCCGTTTAAGGAAGCACAGTCGGCGGCATCGGAGGTGTGGACGCGCTCGGCGCTGCTGGGCGCACTGCAGAAGACCGGTGGCAATCGCGCCCAGGCGGCCAAGCTGCTGCAGATGAATCGCACCGCGCTGTTTAAGCTGATGAAAAAGCTCGGCATCCAAGACTAAAAATTCTCGCCATTCCAGCCTGCCACCAGCGACTCACGACGGCGGGCGTTGCCAAGCGGCGACGGTAGCGTTGCCACCTGGCGACGCTTGGCACTGAGCCTCGCCAGCTGCTCCAGCAGCGCAACTAGGCCGACCTCGTAGCGTTGCCTAACGGCGCCGCCCAGGTGCCATCGCCAACCGCAGCCCCGACGGTGCGCTCGCCCGACCAAGGCTGGCACGAGGCTCGCTATCACTGCGCTTACAACCTCGCATCAGCCGACTTAACGCGAACTCTCATATCAGCGAGGTTGCCACATACAAGGTGAATGACGATGAAAAAGCTCACGCTATCATTCTTATTATCTGCGCCGCTTCTTATAACATCACTAATCGGAATCGGCTGTGGAAATACCGATATGATGATGACAACAATGCCAACTGCCGGTGCCGCAGACAGCAAATTTCGCCCCAAGCCAAATGGTTTCAGTTTTGGAAATGACTTTTCAAAGACCGCACCATCTCCCGGTCCGGCAATGACGGCAGCTGAAGTTCGTCGTTATTTTGGCGATCAAGTCTGTGCCAGCACTGTTGGCGGCTGTGTCTTAACCCCGCAAGCCCAGGAATGGCTAGATACCGCCAATAAAGATCTTTATTCAGGTCTATGTGAAGGTTTTGCCGTCTTGGCTAATATTTTATACACTGGCGCCAATGGCGTAAAGCCATCTGATTTTCAAGCCGGGGCGATGACTACCTATGATTTAAACATAGCTGACAACGGCAAGCTCCAGCGCGAGCTGGCCTACTATTACACTTCTCAGGGCTTGTTTCCGGAAACACCAGGCCTAACCCCGGCAGAGCTGGGCACGCAGCTGCTAACAGCGCTGGCCAAGACGCCATCGCCAGAACTTCCCAGCATCCGGTTTTTCAAAAAAGGCTTCAAAGATGGTCATGCGATGAATGCCTATGCTATTAGCACGACTGATTCTGGCTATAGCGTTAAAATTTATGACAATAACAACCCCAATGAAGAGAAGATCTTAGAAATCAACAAAGCTGCCGATACTTGGGTTTATCGTGGCGCGACTACTGCAACCGGTCAACCTGATGAATATCTGGGTGACTCTGCCAGTAAGACTATTTTCTTGGTTCCCACATCGCTGCGCTTGGGGCAATTCCCGTGCAAATTCTGCGCAAATATGACGGCAGGAATGATGCCCATGGGCACTCGGCAGATAAAAGTAAATGGCCAAGGACACTTACTAGTTAAAGACCCGAATGGCAAAAGCCTCGGCTATTCCGGTGGGGCGTTTGTAAATGATATTCCCGGTAGCGAGGTTAAGCCGCTAGTTAACGGCACCCGCGGTCGTCCTAGCCCCGAGCCGCTGTACAGCCTCCCGGGCGGCACTGACCTGACGATGACGATTGACGGCTCGACGCTGACCGCGGCCTCGCCAAGTACGGTCAGCCTGTTTGGCCCCGGCTATGTGCTGGAGGTCGACGGCATCAACCTGGACCCGGGGCAGCAGGACACCCTCGCCATCAAGGCCATGGGCAACTCGATTGCCTACACGACGCAGCAGAACGAGACGCCCAGTCTGGTGCTCGGCATTCAGACCGCCAGCGACGACTACGAGTTTGAGATTCGCGTGACCGGGGACACCAGCGGCCAGACCGTGACGCTGGTGCTCGACCAGGCGACGGGCAAGCTGAAGCTGACCGTGGATGGTCATGACACCGCCGACTACGACATCGACCTCATCATGCACCGCATTGGCCAGCTGGGCGACGAGGTGTTCTCACACGTCGGTGACCAAGCCATCAACATCGCCAGCGGCGGCAGCGTCAACATCAACTACGGCGCCTGGACCGGCCAAGGCGGCATGGTGGCGCTGGAGGTCGACAACGACCGCAACGGCACCGTCGACCGCATGGTGCAGCTAACCGACCAGAACTAGCGATGCGCAGGCAGCCGGTGCAGCGGAAGGCGTCACTTCCGACTGCCCGGTGCCGGTGCCAGCATCCAGATACCTCAGTCGAGGTGCTGAAGTGGCAGCCAGGGCGACTGGTCGCGGGAGCGCCGAGTCAAGGCACCGGCAAAAATGCGATGGGCTTTGCGCGCCGCGTCACCAGCGTGGCCAAGATGCCGCCCAAGATCATCGTCATGACCACCGCCCCCGCCATCGAGGACCTGATCCAGGGCGATGTGCAGATTCAGCTGACCCCAAGAACAGCCAGGACATGGATCTGAGCAAGGCGGATCTCGACTGGGTGACGCGCCGGAATCACTCGCACCGTCTCAGCCAGCAGCCAGGCGCAGCTGTTTGGGCCGATCCTCCCAACGCACAAAGAACCAGCACAGACAACCGCCAGGAATGCCTACTTACTGAGGCTCTGGTTGGCGCAGCGAAGGTCGCGTTACGGGTAGTAAGGTGATTCCCAAATCTTCGGATCAAAGCGCAACTTCATTTGGGAACGGGGCGGGCCACGATGCGCCCGTTGCCTGTGTCGGCAATAAACAGCGTGTCCAGTGCGACCAATATGCCCGTGGGCCGATTCAGGCTCTCTAGCCCCAGACCGCCATCGTTCGGCTGATAGGAGGTCATCGTCGGCTGCCCCACTACTCCGTCGGCAGGTAGATCATTTTTTGCCGGTAGCTGGTTCCAGTACAGCACGCGGTGCAGCTGACTATCCGCGACATACAGCCTTCCATTTTGCACCGCCAGCCCGCCCGGTTGACGCAGCACGTTGGCCGCAGGCGCGCGCAAGCCATCTGCCCCCGAGAGGCTGGCCTGCCCCATGACTACATCTGCAACCCCCGTGCTTGCAGTTGGAATGGTTTTGAAAAGCAGCACGCGCGCGTTGCCACTATCGCTAATCAGTAAGCGCTGACCGTCTGACCACAGCCCCTGCGGAAAAGAGAGCGTGCTCGCGCCCGGCGCGCCGCCACGATTGGCCGAGGTCGTAGTCAGGTTCGCCTGACCAATGACCACATCCGCGCCGACTCCGCTGCGCTGTGGCACCTGATTCCAGATCAGCACGCGATTGTTAAAGCCATCGGCAACCAGCAGCTTGCCGTCGACCAGCAGCACCGACCACGGCACAAAAAGTCCCTGCGCTGGCCCCGGAGAGTTGGGCGCGCTGGTCGCAAACGTGGCCTGACCCAGCACCACATCCGCAGGCTGCTGCACGCTGGTAATGGGACGATTCCAGATCAGCACGCGGTTGTTTTGACTGTCGGCCACCACCAGCTGCTGCTCACTGCAGGCGATGCTCGTGGGATGGGAAAGGGTGCTCGCGGTCACGGCTTGACCACCGCCCTGCGGCTGCGTCGACAGCAGACTGGGCTGCCCCAGCACCAAAGACGGCTGGTCGCTGGCATGCGTCGGCAGCTGCGGATAGACCAAGATGCGATTGGCAGAGTCTTCCACCACGAAGAAGCGCCCGCCGCTGCTACACATTCCCACGGGAGAGCGCAGCTCGCGGTCGGTCGGTTCGCGCGAGGAGTTGGCCTCACCTACAAGCAGCGAGGGCTGACCTAGCACGCGACTGGCAGCAGCGCCGCTGGCAGTAATCGCAGAGGACCACAGCAGCACCCGATTGTTTCCGGAATCCGCAACCACGGTATTTGTCCCATCGCTCCAGACATCGCTCGGCGCTTTTAGGGAGGAGCCGCTAAGCCCTCCATTATTTTGGCCACTGGTGGTAAGCAGCGCCTGACCGATTACCAAGTCTGCAGACTGCTGCATTGTCGTCGGAATCGTCTTCCAAAGCAGCACCCGATGGTTGTCATGATCGACCGCAAGCAGCTGCGAACCAGCAAGCGCCAAAGCCACCGGGGAGCTCAGCGTGCGGCCCGTAGCAGTGCCCCCAACGTTG
>JAGNNG010000179.1 GCA_017990795.1 Deltaproteobacteria bacterium | reverse complement strand
CGCCAGCTGTGGCGCCGTGGTCAGCTGCAGCATCGACAGCCCCAGCGGCGGCGTCGCATCCGTGGTTATCGCTGCCGGCAGGTCGCTGCCCGCGGTCGAGAAGCGGCTGACCGCCTGCGTGCCATCGCTGATCACCGCCTGCAGTCCGTCCGCCGTCACCGCCAGCATCGTCGGCGGACTTTGCAGCGGCAGCTTGGCGCGCAGGGTCGTCTCGGCGCCGTTTAGGTCGCGTAGGTCAATGCGCGAGACGTTGTATTCCTCTTTGGGACCGTTGACCCGCGACAGCCGCCAGAAAAACGCCGCATCCGAGTACAGCACCGACAGCCCAATCAGCGAGTTCGTGCGCGGCGCAATCGCAAAAGTCTGCCCGGCGGCGTCGTAGCGCAGCGCGTACAGGTTGTTGACGTCGTAGCTGCCGGTATCGACGGCGGCGCGCGCAATCAGCACCTGCGCCAGCTGCCCGGAGGTCAGGCCCGGCGCGACTCCGGCCCAGCGCAGGCCCTGGTTGCTCCAGCCCACGGGGACATCGGGCAGCAGGAAGCCGCCTTCGATCGCGGGCGCAAACACCAGCTGCGGGTGATCGATGCGCAACACCACCGGGGCCGAGGCCAGCGGCGTGCTCGACTCCGGAGCATCCAGCGCCGTCAGCTGCACTTCGCCCGGCTCAAACTTGGCGGTCTTTAGATCGGCGGCGGTGATGAGGACCGAGCAGCTATTTAGGTCCTCGCACACCAGGCGCTGCCGCAGCTCGGCCTGCTTGCCGGTGGACAGCGGCTGCTGCAGGCGCACATCGGTGGGCGCGCTCTTAAACAGCTTTTGGATCTTCAGCTCTAGCGCCACATCTTTTAGCAGCGACAGGCGGGCGGGCTCTAAGAGCTCCAGCGCGGGGACGGTGCAGCCGCTCTCGGACAGCTCGCAGGCGGGCCGACTGCAGCTTGCCTGCGTGACGGACAGCCCGGCACAAAGCGCAAACCCCCACAGAGCGTTGCTGGCAAGGTGTCGCGGACGCTTCCCGCGTTTGATGCTGGCAGCCATATAAATTCCCCCAAATTACCTGCTACTGCGAAAGCGGTATTTACCTAAGCCGCTGCGGCCCGACTCCACGCTGCGTGCTGCTAGCGCGCCGAAGCCTTGGCCACCCGGTGCTTGACGTACAGACCGCCGCCCAGCAGCGCCGCGCCCAGCACAATCGCCCCCGCAGAGGCGCCGTAGCCCGCTTTGTAAGCCGTCGAAAAGTCCGTCGCGCAGTCCGAGCCAAACAGGAGCTGCCCGTTGTAGTTACAAGTCCCGCCCGGCTGGCCGCTGATGCCTTGCAGCACGCCCGAGGTCAAAAGTCCCAGCGCTCCCGCCACGATCAGCCCGCCGCCACCGTAGGTCAGCAGGGTCACGGCCAGGTGATGCGGCGGCTCAGGCGGCACTTGCGGCGTAAAGTCGGGCGTCGGGAACAGCGAGGCAGCCAGCGGGCTTTGCGCGACGGCACTATTTGGGTCCACCGGCACAAACGGCGGGGCCTGGCTCTTACCAGCAGCGGGGGCCGGGGTCGCAGGCGGTGAAACCGGAGCAGCAGCAGGCGCAGACGGAGCGGGCGCAGGCGTTACAACTGCAGCATGCGCTGACTGACCCGCAGGTGCCGCGGTCTTGCCCGGTGCGGTAGTGGCGGCGGTATCCGTTGCAGGCGCTGGAGCGGTTGCGGGTGTAGGCGAGGCGGCCTCGGGGGTCGCGGCGGGTCCGGCAGTCGGTGGCGGTGGTGGCAGAGCCTGCGCTGGACCGGGCGTCGCTGCTGCAGAAGACGAGGACTTGGCGGCGCTGCCGGTGCTGGGCTTGTCCTCGGCTGGGCGCGCGGCAGACTTGCCAGCATCCGGGCTGGGACTTGCCGTCTCAGACTTGGCATCGGCTGGGGCCTTGGGCGTCGCGGACGCTGCCGGAGTCGTCTGCGCGTGTGCCACCCTGTGCCACGGGCTGCCGCCCAACAGCTCCAGTGTCAGCAGCAAGGTAAGCGCGGCTGCACCTTTTCTGGGTGCATGTAGCCGCGTCATGGACGGTCCCTCAGCCTTAGCTGCCATAGGTAGCGCTCTCACAGACAATGCCTTTGGACATTGTAGAGCAAGATCCGGCTTCTACGCGAGCCCTCCTTGCGATTGTTTGCTGCGCCTATCAAAACCTATTCCGGTGTCCATCCACAGCACCTACCGTGCTCATGGCCACAGCGGCCACTCCGCGCGCTAGGCACTGCGGCTGGCCATCCTCACTACGGTTTTGATAGGCACAGCAAGGTAGGCAGCTGTCGCGAGGGGCGCTTTGGGGACCGAGGGAGCGTGCCGGTCGTGGACTGTGGGACGCAGGTCGCGTGAGGCCACTTTTTCGCTGGGAAGGGCTGTCGCCTCTGCGCCAAAGTAAGTGGTGATGCGCATCTTCTACCTAACGACCGAGTTTCTATGGCCACCGCACCATGGAGGTCGCGTGCGCAGCCTGATGCAGCTCTCGCTTCTGGCGTCGCTGCCCGAGGTGACGCGGCTGACGGTGATGGGGCTGTGCGAGACGCCGGTAAGCGCGCAAGAGATCGAAAAATTGCGGGCGCAGCTTTTGGGTGGCGGTGGGGAAGTCGCCCAAGCGCGAGCGTCGCTGCAGCTAGAGCTGCTGTCGCCGATCTTTCATCCCATCCACTTGCGCAAAGCGCCGCTGGCCTTGCTGCAGGTCGCGGCGCGGCGGGCCTACACCGGTCAGCCGTACCTGGCCGCGAAGTGGGAGAGCGCACCGGCGCGAGAGGCGCTGACGCAGGCGCTGCGTAGCCCGGCTGAGGGGGCGGCTGGCTACGAGCTGATCTACATCGACCACCTGGGGATGGCGCAGTATCTGCCGCTGATTCGGTCGCTGTGTCCGGGCGCGCGGGTGGTGCTGGAAGAGCACAACGTCGAGAGCGACTTCTTTGCGCAGTTTGCTCAGCGCGCGCCGCTGCCACTGCGCTTTTTGGCGCGGCAAGAATATAAGGTGGCCGCGCGCTTTGAGGCGCAGACGCTGGCAGCAGTGGATGCGGTGGTGGCGATCTCGCAGGTGGACGCGCAGGCGCTGGCGGCGCTGGTAACGGCGCATACCGGACAGCAGCGGACGCCGGTGGTGGTGCCGCAGGTGGTGCAGAGCGCCGAGCCTAAGCGCAAGCCGCAGCCAGAGCACAATCTGTGTTACGTCGGCAACCTGACCTGGCATCCCAATACGCTGGGGCTGTCGTGGTTTTGTCAGAAGGTGTGGCCGCTGGTGCGACGGGCGCTGCCGAGCGTCAAGCTGACGATTGCGGGCTCGGGGCTGGGCAAAGATGGCAGCGGGCGGCTGCAGGTGCCTTCCGACTGGCAGGTGCCGGGCATCGAGGTCGTTGGCTACGTCGAAGACCTAGAGACGCTGTACACGCAGAGCCTGGGCATGGTGGCGCCGATCCTGGGCGGCTCGGGGGTGCGCATCAAGCTGCTGGAGGCGCTGCGGGCGGGGATGCCGGTGGTGACGACGCGCGCTGGTGCCGCCGGTCTGCCGCTACACGACGGCGCCGAGGTGCTAATTGAAGACGAGCCCGAGGCCTTTGCGCGGGCGGTGATTCGCCTGTGCCTAGACGCGGGACTGCAGGAACAGCTGCGCAATGCGGGCTATCAGTACTTGCGTCAAGGTCACAGTCTGAAAGCGGCTGCGGTGGCGATGCGTCAGGCGCTGGGTCTGGCGAATCAGTAGCTGCTGGGGTTACGGCAGCGGTAGGTCTGCCACCAGCACCGCGTCGCCCAGCTTGGGGGCCAGCGCCAGCGTGCGACCTTGCGGCGACAAGATGGCCGAGCAGCCAGAGAACGTGGTGCGAGCGTGACCGCGCGCGGACTCCTCGCCGTAGGTGTTGGCGGCGATAAAGTAGCTGGGCACGTCCTGCAGTCGGTAGCGCCAGTAGGGGCGGACATCAAAGCCTTCATCCACCCAGTTGGTGCAGAAGGCGACGACGTGGGGCGCGGTCTGCCGCAGAAACGCGGTAAACCGGTCATCGTTTAAGTCCATGCAGATGCCTGCCGCCAGCCGCGCGTGCGGAGTCTGCAGCAGCGGATACGGCACATCGCCGGGAGAGGCCCAGGTCTCGTCCGCATCAAACAGCAGCCGCTTGCGGTAGTTGTAAAGCAGAGCCCCATCCGGGCCAATCAGCCGCGCGGAGTTGTAAAGGCGGCTAGGCTTGCCGTCTGCATCAAAGGCCTGCTCGGCATAGCCGCAGACAAGGTAGGCGGCGTGGCGCTGAGCAACGGCAGCAAGCTCCTGGTAGCCTGGGCCAGTGGCTGGCTCGGCGATGCGTGCAGCGGCGGCGGCATCAGTGAATAGGTAGCGAGTCGCTGCCATCTCGGGACAGACGATAAGCTGCGCGCCTTGCTGACCGGCCTGGTCGCACAGGGTCGAAAGAGTCCGCGTGGCTGCGGCGGTGGCGGCGACAGACCGCTCATCGGTGGGCGCTTTGAACTGAATGGCTGCGACGCGCATGGCTGCTGAAGGGAGGTCCTGACGTTAGCTTACTTTGGACTTGGGTCGCGGCGAGCGACATTGCGGATGCCGCGCTGCTTGGTCGCAACCGGCTCACCTGGACGCATCGGGACTATCGGCGGCGGCGGCGGCGGTGGCGCTGGCTTTGCGCGCGCGGGCTTGGTCGTCTCACCAGCGGGCGTGGGCTCGGGCAGGACGGCTTGCAGCTTGGTGATTAGGCTCTGCAGGCTCTGTAGCTTGGCGGGAGGCGGTGCGCCGAAGGGTCGCGGCTGGCTCTGCACCAAGGTCATGGCCGCCTGTAGCGAGGTGATGGCGTCGGCGGTCTGGCCCAGACCATGCTGAATGCTGGAGCGCAGCTCGTACATGCCAATGCGCCTGGGCCCGCTGGCTTTGGCGATGGCGCTGGTGATGAGCGTCAGCGCACTGTCGAGCCGCCCCATCTCAAAATACAGACGCGCCAGGCGGGCCGGCGGGTTGTAGTCGCTGGGCAGCACGCGCGCCGAGCCAAGGAGCATCTGCTCTGCCTCTTTGTAAAGGTGCAGTCGGCGGTAGCAGTCGAAGCGGTGGGC
>JAGNNG010000178.1 GCA_017990795.1 Deltaproteobacteria bacterium | reverse complement strand
CGTCCGACGGTGATTTGGCTGGTTGCGATGCTGCTAGGAGATAACTGGCAGCGACTTTCCGGGTCCCAGGGTTACGCGATGCTGGGGGCGAACTTCCTCGGGGCGCAGCTCCCAAGCGCGGGCAACCTCGGTATCTAGCAGGTGGCTGGGACGGACATTCTGTAGCGCGTGCAGCATGACCGAGCGCACATCGGGAATGGTCGTCTCTAGCTGGGTCAGTAGCGCCGCCACTTGCTTGCGCTTGAGCCCATCTTGCGAGCCACACAAGTTGCACGGCAGGATAGGGTACTGCGCCGAGCTTGCATGCGCTGCAATGTCCGACTCTGCGCACTCGATCAGCGGGCGGATGACTTCGAAGCGTCCATCGTCGGTACGATAAGAGGCGGGCATCGCCTGCAGCTTTCCTGCATACAGCATGTTGAGCAGCGTCGTGTGCAGGGTGTCTTCCCGGTGATGACCAAGCGCGATCTTGTTACAGCCCAGGCGCGCCGCAGCCGTGTACAGAATTCCTCGCCGCAGCCGCGAGCACGGAGCGCAGTAGGTATCTCCGGGCTGGGTTAGTTCCTTGACGATGCTGTAGGTATCTTCGCGCAGGATCTCAAACGGAGCGCCGTAGCTGGCCAGCCAGTCCGCGAGCGGCTTGCCATCATAGCCAGGCTGGACTTGATCGAGGTGTACCGCCACCAGCTCAAACTCGATGGGCGCTTTGCGGCGCGCCTGCCACAGCAGATCGAGCAGCGTGTAGCTGTCTTTGCCGCCCGATACCGCCACCATGATGCGGTCGCCAGGGCGGATGAGCTGATAGCGGCTGATGGTGCGCTGCATGCCTTGCATCAAGCGTCGCCACGTCGGGGATTTTTCGTACACGGCGCGCTCGGCACGACGACCAAGCGAGCTGGGAGCGGCGCTGGAGTGTGCGGCCTCAGCCGGAGTCACTGCAGGCGCGGACGAATCTAAAGAAGGAGGGAGTGTGTTCATGGCCAGGGGCCGCGTGAATCAAGAAGCACCACGCGGAGGCCCAGCCTACCTGATGTGGATGGGGATTCTGTAGGGAATTACAAACAAACGGAGTGGACCGCTTGCCTGATTAGATCGCAGCGGAGGATGGACGGCGACGGGCGCGGCGTAGTACCAAGCCTAGAAGTAGCATGGCGGCACTAACTCCCAAGCCTGCGGCGGGTCCGCTGCTGCTGCCAAGTGAGGAACCGGCGCTGCAGCCGGTAGGGTCGGCTGGCATGTTGGGAAGCATGCAGACCTTGGGGTCATTGCTCTTGGGATACGAGTCCGTGATTCCTAGCACATCGTCCGCTTTGGGAATGCGCTTCACCGTCTCTGCTGGATCTGCGACTGCGTACATCGCGGTTTCGTAAATGCTCTGGTAGGCCGGGGTGGTTCCGCGCATGCGTGCTACATCGGTACACAGAGGCCGCGCCTTGCCAGTGTTGTCCAGGTTGCAAGTCTCGTTGGTGTCCGCGGGGCCACGGCAGGTGTGCTCAAGGCCCATCAAGTGTCCAAGCTCGTGCGTAAGCGTATTCCACAGGTCGGCGGGATTGCGAGCACCCGTCGGAGCCGGCCCCTTGTCGGCATCAAAGAAGTGATTGTTGACCGCGTTTAGCTCGATGTCGGCGTCGATGATCTGGGCGTCTCTGGGATCGCCAGCCTTGTTGACGAAGCTGACGGTGGTGATCGCGGTCGCGGACTTGTCGTAACAGACCTGAGCCAGGTTGTCTCTGGCGGGCTTGCACCAGGTCGTCTCGCGGAACTTCACGGATTGCAGACCATCGGTGTAGGTGATCTCAAGCGGTCCTGCTGCGGGCAGTCGTTTTAGCTGCATAAAGCTGGCACCGGTGCGCGTGGTCCAGCTGTCTAGGGCTTGCTGCAAGATGCGCTCGACTTCGGTGCCGGGTAGGTCTTTGACGTAGCCGCTGTCGGCCTGGATATAAAGGCAGGTCTGCGCCCAGTAGACCGGCTTACAGGTGCTGTTGCGAGAGCGCACATAGGCCTGTGCAGAGCCAGCGGCCACGGTGCAAACCAGGGGGGAAAGTAGGCCTCCCATCAGCGCAGTACTAAGCAGTCCACGATGAAGGAGAGCTGCGAGTCGTGACTTTGTACGTCGCATGTTACTTCCCTCCAGTCTTGCTGGCCGCGGCTGCAGGCTTGGTGCTGGACGGTGTAGTTACGCGTGCGGCTTTGTTTTGCGCGATGAGGCGCTGCAGCTGTCCCACCACTGCTTCCAGCGCCACGCCGTCTGCGGTTGGTGTTACAGAGGCGGGTGATACCGTGGCTGCAGAGCTTCCGGGCGGCACCAGCTCGGCCCCGCTTAGGTCCACGTGTACGCGCGGCTCTCCGGACTGACGATCGATATGTAGTGCGCCTTGGGCCATGCCCACTGCGTAGTAAGCCCCGCTGCGCTCTTCAGCCAGAATCAGGACTTCCTCCCCTGCGCGGTAGCTGGCTTCGCCAAAGACGCGCTGACCGATTTCACCGACGACTCCGCCAAGTGCGCGAACCGTGATTACCTCGCCAGCTTTGGCACCATATAGGGGGCGTGCGCAGCGGATACGTACCTCGGTAATGATGGTGGTGCGCGCATCATCGGCATAGCGCGAGCGCACCTCTTCCACGGTGCCGACCATGATCTGCTCTGCGCGCACGGTCATGTCCGAGAGCGAGAGCTTGGTCACAATGGAAGCCTGCGCGGGGGCCGCTGCACCCAGCCACATGCTCAAGCCGCCAAGGAGTAGAGATTGAAACCAGCGCTGTTTGCTAAGCCGCATCGTAAGCCTCCAAGTAAGACCGGGGGCAGGGCGGCTTTGATATTGAGGGGAAGCTAGCAGGCCGCGCTCTTGCCGGGGACCGGTGGAATCATTAGGGTCGCACGGTTTTTTCACCGTACCTATCCAGCTTGGCTGTAGCGGCGGGGCAAGCGCAAGCAGCTACTTTAAAGAGTAGTGCGCTTTCACGGTCAGACCTTCGGCTTTTTCGTCGAGGGCAGCGAGAGTTACGTGGGCGACCCACAGCTCCTCGATGGTTGGCGCTGGCGGCGTGCCTTCAGCCGCAGGGTTTACCAGCGTGACCGTACTTTTGAGCAGCGCAAGCTGGCTGCTTCCTTTTAGGTGTAGCGGCTGCTCCGGGGTGACCAGGCGGCTCTCTAGCTGACCTTGCCGATTTTTAAGCAGGACTTTGACGCGACCCCGCTTCACCGTGGCGGTCAGCTCCAACTCTGCAGCTTCCGCTGCCAGTGGCTTGTGCGGAGCCGTCAGCTCATGCGTAAACCGACCATGCAAGGTGGCGATCTGCACTTCCGCATCGCCGGCAAAGACCGCGGGCTCGCTGGCCGTTGTGTCCAGCCACATGCCATGGCGATGAAAAGTTGCGCCATCTAGGTTGTTTTCATCGCTCTTGCCAAAGGACTGCTGGTCATACTCCGCTTCGCTGACGCGCCGTACCTGCAGCGTCTTTTGTAGCTTGCGGGCGTGCTCTCCCACAGGACCTTCCTGCGCATCCAGCACCACCTGAAACGTATTGATTCCCATCGCCAGCGGCTGCCGGGTAATAAACCGTCCCGCGCTGATCGAGATCTCTTGGCCGTTTAGGTACAGGTGCGGATTGATCCCGCTGAGCATTCCGTTTAGTACCACTTGATCTTGGAACTCGATCCCGGGCGCGTGCTCGATGCGCAGCTCAGCGAGGTTTCCGGAGGCGCGGCACAGCGCAAGACTCCAAAGTGGTAGGCCGATCACCAGTGCCATTCGCACGCACAACAGCAGCACCGAGCCCACTGCTCGCAGCACGCTCTGTCCTGCCGCACTTGCCGCTTGCGAGTCACTGTCCTCTGGGAACACGCGCGACAGCAGCGGATCAAGCAGTGGCGACACCAATCCTGCAGCCAAAAGGGAGACACCTGTACCTACAAACGTGTGGGAATAGAGCGCGTAGGCCGCGACTCCCAAACAAGCTGTGGCAATGACATGACGTGAAGCGATCTCGAAGTGTTGCATAGGCCCCGGCGCATCATATCACGCCGCAGCGCGGCGTAACCCCGTAGGGAATGTGCGGCCCAGGTATGCGCACGTAGGCGCGCGTAGTTCCTTTCACTTTTGCTAGTACTTTCGCGACAGGACCTCTGCGCAGAGTTCCCCATTGTGGTCGCCAAGTCGCGCTATCCTAAGTAGCGATGTCCGTACAGACTCCGGTGGACCCAGCGGTAACAGGAAGCGGTGGCCCGCTGTTGGAAGAAGACCCGCAAGCCTTAGAAACCACAAGCGATCGCGCTGCGGCAGCAGGGCAAAGCGTGCTGCCCGGCGGTGCGCAGGTCGCGGCTCCGCTCTTGGCCGCGACGCAAGAGGAGCACGAAGACCTGTGTCGGCGCTGCGGCATGTCGTGTCACTTTGCGGTTCCCGTCAACGGCCTGGCTGTGGTGATCGACGCACTGCGCTGTCGCTTCCTGGCCGAGTCCACGGATGCTACGGGCGAAAAAAACGGGCGCTATCACTGCACGGTTTATGACCAGCGCTATGCGGTCGCGCCTTGGTGTCACTCTGCTCATGGCGCGCTGCAAGGTGGCTATTTGGCGCAGGACTGTCCGTATGCTCGAGGCACCGCTGGCTATCGCGGCAAGGTGCGGCTGTCACCGCGACTACTTGGGCAAGTGCAGCCTGCGATCGTCGCTGAAATCCTGCGCGTGGGCGTGCCGATTGGCGCCGATCCAGAGCGCGTACTTACGTTTTTGGCGGCAGCGACCAAGGCGTCACATCAGTATCAACAGAGCAGGGATGGCGCGCGCTATCTATTTGTTGCCGCGTCCTCAGAGTTGGTTGCCACTACAGAAGCAGAGGCGGCGGCTGCAACAGACTTGCGCGCACCAAGTCCGGCTGTTGCTGCGGAATCGACGGACGCAGTGACGGCAGGGCTGCCTCGGCGCTCTGCCCAGCTGCGTATCGTTTAGTGGGACGCTGAGTCCGCGACCGCGCGCTTTCCTGACAAGCTAAGTCCACTGCTGCAGTGGTTTCGCGATATAAGGGGCCTTCATGCGCACTGCCCCCCCATCGCCAGACCTCTCTGAGCTGCCGCTGCTTCGCTATGGCGGCGAGATTGTCCTGGTCGATCGACCTGAGCTTCTAAA
>JAGNNG010000177.1 GCA_017990795.1 Deltaproteobacteria bacterium | reverse complement strand
ACGAAGGGTAGGAGCCATGGGCCGCTGTCGTCAAGCTGGAAAAAAGCAGCGCGCGGCACGGGCCGGCAGCCGCTTGTCGCCAAGGCCCAGCCGTGACACTTTGCACTCCATGCAGCCGCCAATGACTCCCGCCTCGCCTGCTCGCCCTGAAGGCCGCATCATCCTCACCGCCGACGACTTTGGCTGGACCGATGGGCAAAACCTCGCCATTGAGCGCGCGGCCCAAGCAGGAACGCTGACGCGGGCCTCGCTGCTTTGCAATGGCGATGCTTTTACTGGAGCCCTGCTAACCGCACAGCGCTGCCCACAGCTTGAGGTCGGCGTACATCTAACACTCTGCGAAGGCCGGCCAGTCGGACGCGGCGTGGGGCTAAGCCAGCTGCTACGCAGCGACGGCGCGTTTCACGACGGCTTGCGCCCGCTATGCCAGACCTACCTACGCGGCCAGCTAAACGTGGACGCGATTCGCGATGAGTGGCGTCAGCAGATCGAGCGTGCCCTCCGCGCCGGCTTTCAGCTCTCACACCTCGACGGCCACAAGCATGTCCACATGCTGCCCCCACTGCAGCAGCTGGCGATCAAGCTGGCGCAGGAATACCAAGTTGGCTACGTCCGCACCTCAGCAGAGATCCTGTCGCGACGAGCGCTGAGCCGGGCGCCCGTGTGGCTGGTGCTGTTTTGCCTGGGCACCTATGCCCGACACCACGTTCGCGCGGCGGGACTGCGGACCTGCGACCGCTTTGTTGGCCTGACCGACAGCGGCCAGATGACGGCAGAAAAGCTCCTCGACGCGATTCAGGAAGCCCGCAAGCACAGCGGCACCACCGAGATCATGCTGCACCCTGCCGTGCTGACACCCGAGATGATGCAGCTGGGTCACCGCTACGCCTGGGCCCGCAGCTACCAGTTTGAGGGCGAGCTAAGCGCGCTGTGCGATCCCCGCGTCATCGCGGCACTAAAACAGCCACCCGCTGCTGCCTCCGCGAGCCTGGCCGCGTAGCCAGTAGCCTCCGCTAAAAGTGCAGCTGCACGCCCACCACCGGCACCGGGGTCGGCGTCGATAGCGCGCCCGATATCGACAGCGCACTCGTCGTCGGAGTCGCGCAGATATCAACGTTGTTGCACAGATCCCGCTTGGACAGCACCACCGGCACAATGATCGCGGTGGCCGCAATCGCCACACCGCCCGCCACGATCGTCCACACCCACCACTTCTGATACCACTTGGTCGAGACCTCGGGCTTGCGCAGGTACGGGTTCTGGTCGGCGGGCAGCGCGCTCAGCTCAGCCTGTTTCTCCAGCGTCTGACCGGCCACAGAGGTCACCGTCCACACCTCGGGCCCGTAGCCGGTGCGCTCGACTCGGATCGTGTGTTTGCCGATGGCAAGCTCGGTGGTCAGGGGTACTGGGCCTTGATACTGGTCGTCGATAAAGACCCGAATCGGCGCCTCAGGAAACGGCGGCATCCCCGCTGGCAGCGGCTTCACCTCGGCGGTCACGGTCAACACACCAGAGATCGGTACCAGTTCCACCTCTAGCTTGGTGACCTGGCCGTTTTTAACTTTGAAGACATCGATAAACGGGGTGTAGCCAAGGCGCGCCACGCGAATGGTGTGCTCGCCAGCGGGCAGGGGCAGCGGTGTCGTTCGCGGCGTCTTTCCCACCATGTCGCCGTCCAGGAAGATCTCGGCGTTGGCCGTGGCGCACTGAACCAAGACGCCCGACGGGCCAGCGGCTTGTGAGACTCGCACCTGCCCCGGCAAAAGACCGAGACCAAGCAGCACCATCACAAGCACCAGCAGCAGGCGGATACGGGCTCCCATTGGCACTCATGTTATCAAACTTTCGACTTTGCCTTGGCTTCGTGTCGTAGACCGAGGCCGAGCGGCCACAAAACCTCGGGTCTTGGGCTTGGACTTTGGCTTGTCCTGGCACCGTCATCCGCGATACAAAAGGACACTGTGACTCGACTTCCCAATCAGGACTACTACGACGAATTCTCTGCCTGGTATGAACGCCAGCGCCACGACGGCTACCACGCCTTCCTAGATGAGATGGAGTCGTCAGCAGTCAAGGAGTACCTGACCCCGACCTCGCGGCTGCTTGAGGCGGGCTGTGGCACGGGGCTGGTGCTAAAGCGCATGGCTCCGCATGCCAAGTTTGCGATGGGGCTCGATCTGTCGTCGGGGATGCTGCACAAAGCGCGCGAGAAGAACCTGCAGGTGGTCCAGGGCTCGGTCACGCAGCTGCCGTTTGCGGATGCCACCTTTGATGTGGTGTGTTCCTTTAAGGTGCTGGCGCACGTAGAGGCCATCCAGACCGCCATGCACGAAATGTCTCGCGTGCTGCGTCCAGGCGGCCACCTGCTGGCCGAGTTTTATAATCCGCTGTCGCTGCGCTACCTGATCAAGCGTCTCAAGGCGCCCACTGCCATCTCGGCTCAGACCAGCGACGAGGCGGTCTATACCCGCTACGACTCACTGGACGCGGTACGCAGCTACTTGCCGTCAAGCATGACCGTGCGCACAGTCCGCGGCATTCGCGTCGTCACCCCGTTTTCGCAAGCCCACCGCTGGCCGGTCATTGGCCAAGCGCTGCGCTCCGTCGAGCGCCACGCCTCGTACCTCCCCGGTTTACGCCGCCTGGGTGGCTTTATGCTGGTTGTGGCTCAAAAGTCCGAATAGCCCACCCAAGAACCTGCCCAAACTGCCGCTTTCTGCAAGCCACCGCTCTTATGACGGGCTGGTAGTGGCTTGAAATTGATGAAGTCGTCGTCTCGGAGTCTCGGACTCTGCGTGTCTTCTTGCTCGGCTAATTCGTGGCCGTCTATACTAAATTCGCCGTGCAAGTACATCGAGCATTCCTGGCAGGTCATCGGGTGACGCACCGTGGTCTCAGCGTAGCCTTGCGGTCACTGGACCCAGTAACACCCAGTGGCAACAGAGGGCACCTATGATCGGCCAGCAGATCGGCCAGTACCGCATCACCGCCAAGATCGGGGAAGGCGGCATGGGCGCCGTCTTTGAAGCCGTCGACGAGACCATCGGTAAGCGCGTCGCCATCAAAGTCCTCCACAAAGAGCACGCCAAGAACCAGCAGATCGCCTCCCGCTTCGTCAACGAGGCCCGCGCCATCAACGTCGTTGATCATCAAGGCCTGGTCCAAGTCTCCGCATTTGGTCAGCTTCCGGACGGCACCGCCTACATCGTCATGGAGCTGCTCAAGGGCGAGACGCTCAACGCGCGGATGAAGGCCGCCGGACGGATGCAGGTGATGGATGCACTGCGGCTGATCAAGCAGCTGGCCTCTGCACTGGCTGCCGCCCACGCCAAAGAGATCATCCACCGCGACCTGAAGCCCGACAACATCATGATCGTGAAGGACTCGGAGATGCCGGGCGGCGAGCGCACCAAGCTGCTCGACTTTGGTATCGCCAAGCTCAAGCAGGAATACCAAGGCGGCGGCGATCAGGTCATGACGCGCGCCGGGGTCATGATGGGCACCCCGCTGTACATGTCGCCTGAGCAGTGCCGCAACGCCAGCGATGTCGATGACAAAGCCGACGTGTACTCGCTGGGCGTCATCTTTTACCGCATGCTCGCTGGCAAGCCGCCGTTCCAAGCGCCCGGCACCGGTGAGCTAATGGCCATGCACATCTATGTGCAGCCACCGCAGATTCGCGAGATCGACCCCACGCTCCCCGAGGCGCTGGCGCAGCTGGTGCATCGCATGCTGGCCAAAAAGCGCGAGGAGCGGCCCTCGATGGCGCAGGTCGCAGCCGAGCTGGATCGAATTGGCGTGTCGGCCAGCCAGATGGTGGCTCCGATCAAGATCCCGCAGCAGCAGCCTCTGCCCGCGTATGTCAACGACGGCGCCACGGTCCTGTCCGACCCCGCGGGGGCCCTTGCTCCGCGACCGGCAGAGCGCTTGGCCAGTCAAAACGCCGAGCAGATCGCTGCCAAGTCCGGACAACAGCCCGTCGCCGCCAAGCCTCCATCACGAGGCCCACGCATTTTGGTCGGAGTGGTACTGGGTCTGCTGGGTCTGGCCGTGCCAGCGCTGATCGCCCTGCGAGCCGAGCGCGCCAAGCAAACACCACCCAAGCCGCCCGCAGTCCAGCCGAGCGACAACGACCCCAGCAAGACGCCCAAGCCTACCGAAGCCAAGATCATCCGCTGGCACATCGAGAGTGAGCCCACCGGCGCGGAGATCTACCAGCTGGATACCGGCGAGCTGCTTGGCAAGACCCCGTTTCGCGCCGAGCAGCCAGCCCGCAAAGGCACCGTCGAGCTAGAGCTGCGCAAAGAAGGCTACCAGCCGCTCAAGCTAACGGTTGATGGCGACAAAGACGCCGAGCCCGCCTCGCAGCAGCTGATCGCCGCCGAGCCCGAGGCCAAGCCCACCCACAAGCGCGACCGCAGCAAACACGGCAAGAAGTAGCCGCGCCTCTTGCTTCCTCCCGTTAGACGGGATACGTCCGCACCTACCATGGCCGCCGCCGACCCCGCGCCCCCCGACCCCAAGACCGCAAGTCAGGTCGTCGAGCAGAGCGTACGCGGGGCCGCCTTCACCACCCTCGCGGGCCTATTTGGTCGTGGGGCCGGGCTGCTGACGACGCTGCTGGTCACTCACTTCGTCAGCAAGAGCGACTACGGCCACGCCAACCTCGCGCTTATCATTGCCACGCTGACCAACCTGCTGACCCTGCTGTCGCCGCAGCAGGCCTTGCTAACGCGCCGCGATCGCTTCCCCGAAGCCGCCAAGCTAGTGCAAAGCTGGGCGGTATGGAGCGGCCTGCTAATCGCCCTGCTGCTGGTCGCCGGTAGTGGTCCACTGCTGCAGCGCCTGCACGAGCCCTCAGCCCAGCCGCTGCTGCGCCTGTATTGTGTAGCGCTGGTACTGGAGCGTGTCGTGCTGACCCCAGCGATTAGCCTGCGCTATCAGCTGCGCTTCTCGGAGCTAGCCCGCGTCGACCTGGCAGGCGATCTAGCCTACGTAGGCGTCACCATGGGCTGCGCGCTACGCGGGCTGGGAGCCGTCAGCCTGCCCTTGGGCATGGTCGCGAGGCACCTGGTCCGAGCCATCCTCCTGGGTCTGTGGTGCCGTCTCTCGCTGCTGCCACCGGTGCTTTCACTGCCAACCCCGAGCGCACG
>JAGNNG010000176.1 GCA_017990795.1 Deltaproteobacteria bacterium | reverse complement strand
ATGGTTGGCTGCCAGCCAATCTGCCGACCGATCTTCTGAATGTCGGGAACGCGGCGCGGCATGTCCTCAAAGCCTGGCTCGTACGCTTCCGCGTAAGGCACAAACACGATCGAGCTGCGCGAGCCTGTGCGCTCGATGACCATCTGTGCCAGCTTCAGGATTGAGATCTCCTCCACGTTGCCGATGTTGAAGACCTGGCCGTAAGTCGTCGGCGTATCCATCAGGGCAATGAGCGCGCGCACCACATCGCTGACGTGAGTAAAACAGCGAGACTGCAGACCGTCGCCATAGACCGTCAGCGGCTGCCCGGCCAGCGCTTGCTTTACAAACGTCGGTACAACCATGCCGTATTGACCGGTCTGGCGCGGGCCCACGGTGTTAAAGAGTCGGCCTACTACCGTCGGAAGACCACGCTCACGGAAGTACGCGATGGCCAAAAACTCGTCGATCAGCTTCGAGCACGCATAAGACCAGCGCCCCTTGGCCGTCGGTCCTAGCACTAGATCACCGTCTTCATTAAACGGGAACTGCTCGCTCTTGCCGTAACACTCCGAGGTCGAGGCGACAAAGACGGGCCGCTTCTTCTTTTGCGCGATCTCCAGCACCAGCTCGGTCAGCTTGATGTTGGTCTCGATGGTGCGCACGGGGCTCTCAACGATGAGCTTGACGCCGACCGCTGCAGCCATGTGATAGATGACTTCTGCTTCATCGACCAGCTCAGCCAGGAGCGGTCGATTGGCACAGGTGTCGATGACGTAACGAAACTTGGGCCCCGCCAAGTGCTTAATGTTATGGATCGAGCCAGTACTCAGATCGTCGATGACCGCGACTTCGTGGCCGCGCTGCAGGAGCGCTTCCGCCAAGTGTGATCCAACAAACCCCGCTCCGCCGGTAATCAGATAGCGCATGCGTATCCTGTCTTTGAGTGTGCGAAACCTACCGTAGTTGCAAGCGCGCAAGCAACGGCTAGCGAGTCTAAGGTACATTGAACCCGCTTCCGAACATGACCAGTTACCGAGGAGATCGTCGCGATGTCGCAGCCCATCCAGTCGTTTGAAGAGTTTTGGCCCTTCTACGTTCGTCAGCACCTAAGCCCGCTAAACCGCGCGCTGCACTTTGTCGGGACGACGCTGGCGGTCGTGACTGCGGTCCGGGCGATTCGGAAGCGTAGGCCGCTGGGGCTGCTGGTGGCGCCGCTATTAGGTTACGGCCCAGCATGGATCGGTCATTTTTTCGTCGAGAACAACAAGCCCGCTACCTTCACATATCCTCTGTGGTCGCTGCGCGGGGACTTTCGCATGTGGCTGCGCATTGCTCAGCGTCGGATGGGCGACGAGGTCAAAGCAGCTGAGGCGTCCCAGTCTTCGTAGCTTTGGTCGCGCTGTGGCCGTACTTGTAACCCCGGGGAGTCGTCGGTGGCCGCTCTGAATCTAGGGAAAGCCGCTGCGGTTTTGCATGCAGGAATCCTCACCATCTAAGTCTGTGCGAGTGATTAATCCGGCGGTAGCCACTACGGCCTCGTCGGTGCAGGTCTCGCCGTCATCGTTTACCCCTGCGGAACTGCCCGCGCTGAGCCTGCAGCCGACGCGCGCTGAGCACCTGAGCGCCTTGCGTGGCCACGCGGAGCAGTGGCTAACCCAGCTTCGTGAGTGGGCTGCGACAGAGCCACCTGAGCGACGGTCGCTGTGGCGCTCGTATCTGAGTCAAGCAGAGAAAGTCCTGCGTTTCGTGGACGAACAGGCTGTCGATTGGGCTGAGCTTCCACGAGAGGCACAGCTGCGTGAGCTGGCTTCTCGGCTGAAGGACCGTCGAAGTGCTCAGGGTTGGTCGCGGCAAGAGCTGGCTCGTCGCGCGCAGCTCTCAGAGGCGACCATCAAGCTGATTGAGACGGCACGGCATCCGCCAAGTCGCGCGACCTGGCTGCGACTGTGTAGTGTGCCCGAGCTGCAGCTGTCCTCGGCGGAGCTGGTTGGCTCGCCTGGGCCGCGTCCCAGTGAGGCTACGAGCAATAGTTGCTGGCCGCTCACGGACACTGACCTGGCGCCCAATTGCCGATTGTCGACGGCGCAGGAAGATGCCCCGATGGTACAGCTGCAACAGCTGGGGCAACTTTTGCGCGGTGTCGGTGGCTACGTCGAGCAGCCATATGCCTATCTAGATCACCACAGCGCGGTCGCGTATCTGGCGGCGTGTCGTCAGTCTCCACAAGCGATGACGCAGCGCCTAAACTGGCCAGTGCAACAGGTGGCCGCGCGGGTGGCTGCCGACTGCGGCTCATTTCCGCTGACGCTGGTTGCGCTGGGTCCTGGCGACGGCACACTCGAGCTTCGTCTGGTCCAGCACCTGCTTATCGAGCAGCCGCGCTGGCCACTGGACTTGATCCTGTTTGATATCAGCTTGCCGCTGCTCAACCTGGCGCACAGGCGGGCGACAGACGCGCTAGCAGCGGAGCCATATACCAGCGTTAGTAGTCTGCATGGAAATTTTCATCGCCTGCCGCTTTATCCACCGCTACTGCAGCTAGTCCAGCGACGAGAAAGACGCAGACTCTACAGCGCGATTGGAGATACTTTTGCCAGCATCGAGAGCGAGCTCCGTTTTATTCGGGACAGCTTGCATGCTGTTACGCTGCCCGGTGACTTGCTCTTGATCGATTTTCACTTGGTGTCATCGCTCTCACCAGGCTCACCGCTGCTGAGTCAGAGTCAGGCCGACTGGCTCGCTGGCCCCATCCTTCGCGCCTGCCCAGAGGTGAGGTCGAGCGACTTTCAGCTGCGCGCTCCGACGCAGTCCTCAGTGCCCGGGAGTACGACGCAGGCCGCAGTCGCGACCGTACACGTACCGCATCAGCAGCCTCGTCAGTTTTGTATGTTCGAGTTTAAGCGGTATGAGCCGACGCAGCTGGCCGAGAGTCTTGCTGCACTTGGCTGGCGACTGTTGTGGCGTTGGCCCGCGCAGGTTAGTCAGGCAGCAGCGGGAGTGGTGATGCTGTTTCGGCGACAAGCGGATGCAAACACGCCGTAGCTGGCAGCGCTGCAGGTAGTGGCGCGGCCTTCTATGAGTCGTCAGCTTGGCTGGGTGAAATGGGACGAAGTCGCAGGACTTAGGAAGCGCGAAGGCGCCTGATCAGCTCGCGGATGCGACGAGAGCCGCCGCCGTCGCGATATAGAAACTTGATGCCAGCTCCAGTCTCGGCGTGATAGGCGACCCGTCCCGAGAGCGGTACCGGCACAGCCCCACCTGGCAGCCGCACATCGATAACTACGTCGGTACCCAGTGCGGGCAAGACTCCCTCGGCGCGCAGCAGAGCACCGCCCAAGGAGATCTCCACCATCTCGCCGTCTTGAACCTCAAGGTTTCCGGCGGTGCGGAACTTGACCGGGATGGTTACGGGCATACGAGTGTGGCGTCGCTTGCGTGCAATCACCTCACCGTCTAGGGCTGCCAGCATGAACGAGCGCTTGTCGCTCTCCTCGGGCAAAAACGCGACCAATGCACCGGCGCGAACGCGCAACCGAGGCAGCGCAGGCCGCCACGTCTTCACCTCACTGCGCAACATGACTTTGTTCGGGAGGCCCTTGCAGAATATTTCGACTACGACCTGATCGCCTGTAGCCAGCGGCGTGGTCGTTGGTACAAACAGCCCGCCATGCGGCAGCTCGCTGTTGTAGGCTTCGTCAAAATCTTCACGGCTGTGAAAGCGGGCTTTCAGGATCTGCATACCGCGCGGACCATACCACAAAGGTCCTGGCTGACAATTGCTCGCTCGCAGTCAAATTTTTCGGCAGAGCTTGCTTGTAAACCGCAGCCCGCGACGACAAGGCAGTAGCGCTGACTTGCTGCTGCTTGGCTCAGCTGTTGGTGGCTCTACTTTGGGAAGCACAATGACAAGGACGACTGTGTACGACTGCTGGACTGTGACCCTGGTGCTGCCGTGACGCTGCGCCGGCCCTTATTAAAGGGGGAATACGGCATTGATGCGCCATATGTACCAATCCTGATGCTGCTTGGGGCCACAGCGCTGGGCTTCGGAACGGGGCGAGCGCTGTGGCGTGGAGATGTCGTGGGCTCGCTGATGATGGGGGTCTCGACGGCATTTCTGCTGCTGTGCGCAGGCACTTATCTTTTTGCCACGCGCACGGGAAAGTTTGTGGTTTGGGATGAGCTCCTGGCGGCGCTCAACTTGCGCGGGGATGAGCGCATCCTCGACGTGGGCTGTGGTCGGGGCGCGGTGCTGCTGCTGGCCGCCCAGCGACTGCGCTCGGGCATGGCGACAGGCATCGATCTGTGGCAGGCGCAGGATCAGTCCGGAAATGCGCTGCAAGCCACCCAGGACAATGTCATCGCCGTCGGCGTCAGTAGGTGCGTCGAGCTGCATACCGGCGATATGCGCCAGCTGCCTTTTGCCGACCACTCGTTCGATGTCATCGTAAGCAGCCTGGCCATCCACAACGTGCCCGATGCCGCCGGTCGCGCGCGCGCCGTCCAAGAGATCGCCCGTGTTTTGAAGCCCGGGGGACAGGTGCTGCTGGCGGACTTCAAATACGTCGGGGACTATGCCAAGACCTTACGCGATGCAGGTCTGGTAGAAGTCCAGACGCGCAGCCTGGGCCCACGCTTTTGGTACGGCGGTCCGTGGGCCGCCACGTCGCTGGTGACGGGGCGCCGCTAAGCTCAGAAAGGTTTTTGGGGGGAGGCTGCTCTGCCGGGGTCAGCTAGCAGAGCTGCGACGACTGCTCGGCAGCGCAATCAGCACCACTGCCACCACAATCAGTCCACTTGCCATCAGGGTCTCTGGGGCCAGCGTCTCGTGGCCCAGCAGCGCCCCAAGCAGCACCGCCAGCCCCGGATTTACGTACGCATAGCTCATCGCCAGCGCAGGCCGCGTATTGCTTAGTAAATAGGTGTAGGCCGAAAACGCCACCAGCGACCCAAATACCACCAAGTAGCCTAGCGACAGTACCGCCGGCAGAGGCCACACCGCCGGAAAGTGCTCGCCGCGCAGCAGTGCCACCACCAGTGCCGCGGCCCCTCCGGTGAGCATCTGGGTCGCGCCCGCCATCAGTCCCTTGGCCATCGGCATTCGTCGCGCCACCGTCGAGCCCAGCGCCCACCCGATCGGCGCCAGCAGCAGCAGCGCACTGCTACCCAGGTTGGCCCGCAGCTCTTTCCCCAGGC
>JAGNNG010000175.1 GCA_017990795.1 Deltaproteobacteria bacterium | reverse complement strand
TGGCATGATCTGCGCGTCGTCAGTAAAGATCACACCTTCGTTGGTCACTCACCGCTGTTGCCAGACAAGGCTGATGCGCTGGAGCGGGCCGAGGTTGCAGCTCATGCCGCGCTGCTCATGAGCCTGGGCGAGTCGATGGCGGCCAAGTTCCCGGAGTGGCGGGGCATCGTATTGCCGCTGTACTCGACGACGCTGCAGACGATGCAGGATGATCTGAGTCGGGCTCAGAAAGAGGCCAAGACGCTGCCGGATGCGGCCTCGATCGAAGCCAAGGTGGGGCCCGCGCGCGAGAAGCTGGCCGAGGCCTACAAGAAAGCCTCGGACGTGCTGGTCAAGACTGCAGCGGAGGCGATGCCCACGGGCGCGCAGCAGTACTGGGAGAAGCGGACGCGCAGCAGCAAAGGCACGCGCGAGGTTGCCTATCAGGCGAGCAGTCAGCTCTCTGTGGACGACGCTGCGTTTGACAAGCTGATTACGCTGTACGGTCAGGCGGAAGGCGCGGCCAAGGTGCGCGCCGTCTCGTACTTCCCGATGTTGGGCGTGCGCCATGACGTCAGCATCAGCGGTGCCATTGTGGTCGAAGTCGATCCCCAAAGTCCGCTGGCTGGCACTGGACTGCAGCCTGGTGACATCGTGCTGGCCCTGTCGGGCACGGAAGTTCACAGTGCCAAAGAGCTGGCCTCACTCCTCCCCAAATCCGTCGAGGAGAGCCAAGGGCGAGAAGTCATCATCAAGGTCAAGCGCGGCGACGAAGAAGTCGATCTCCACCTGGTCGGGAAAAAGCCCGGCGGCAAGAAGACTGGCGGCGGCAAAAAGGGCGGGAAGTAACGATATCCGCGTCGGGGCTGCCCGAAGCGGAGTCGGTGTTGCGGAAGGCCGAAGCCCGTTACGAGTCGCTGGACTCACCGGTAAACAGCTGAATCAGCCGATCCAGCTCATCAAGAGAGTGATAGTGGACCTCGACGACGCCTGCGCGGTCATCTTTGGCGCGCAGCTGTACGCGGGTTCCCAGCGCCTTTTGCAGTCGATCCTCAACGTCACGAATCGCCGCTGAGCGCGACTCCGGCTTGCTCGGCTTTTTGGGCGACTCCTCGGCGCGCTCTTGCTCTTTCTTGGCGCGGCGGACCAGCTCCTCGGTCTGCCTGACCGAGAGCTGCTTGTCGATGATCTGCTTGGCCTTGTCCTCCATCTGCGCGTGGTCATCGATGCCCAGCAGCGAGCGCGCATGACCCATCGACAGCGCACCCTCAATCACATACGTGCGCACCTTGTCGGGCAGATGCAGCAGCCGCAGCGCGTTGGCCACCGTCGAGCGCTCGCGACCCACGCGGCTGGCCAGCTGCTCTTGCGTGTAGCCAAACTCGTCGGAAAGGCGACGGTAGGCTTCTGCTTCCTCGATCGGATTTAGGTCTTCACGCTGCAAGTTCTCAACGAGTGCCAGCTCAAACGCTTGGGCCGCGCTGACATCTTTGACCACCACCGGTACGTCTTTAAGGCCCGCCCGCTGCGCTGCTCGCCAGCGTCGCTCACCGGCAATCAGGATGAAGCTCGGACCTTGCTCCGACTGCTTCTGCTCCTCGGCGGTACGCAGTCGCACCACCAGTGGCTGCACCAGGCCCTGCGTGCGAATCGAGTCGGCCAGCTCCTGCAAGCGCTGCTCGTCGAAGCGCTGGCGCGGGTTGTCGCGCGATGGCACCACCTCTTCGATGGGGCACATAAAAAACTCGCGCCGCATCGTCGCTGCTTTGAGTGCGCTGCCGCTGCTGGCTGGTGCAAACGCGGGCGTCGGGCCACCCGCGGGAACTTGATGCTCTGCAACCGATTCACCCTCGGCTCGCGCGACGCTGGGAATCAGCGCTCCAAGTCCGCGTCCGAGTGCTTTCCGTTTATCCATGGGCTAGACCGTTCCTGGCGCTGGGGAGGCTTCTGCTACTTCGCTGCTGGCTGCTGCGGCTTCGGCGGCTTGGCGCTGCAAGAACTCTTTGGCCAGCGTTCCGTAGCTGTGCGCCCCGCGCGATGCGGCATCGTAGCGAATGATCGGCAGCCCGTGCGAGGGCGCTTCTGAGAGCCGCACATTTCGCGGCACCACCGTCGTGTAGACCTTGCTGCCAAAGTGTCCGCGCACTTCGCTCTCGACCTGCTGCATAAGGTTTGTGCGTCCGTCGACCATCGTGAGCAAGATGCCTTCGATGGCCAGCCGCGGATTCCACACCGTGCGCACTTTATCGAGGGTGCCGCACAAATAAGACAGACCTTCCAGCGCGTAGTACTCACACTGCATCGGGATGATGACGCGGTCCGCAGCGACAAGAGCGTTTAGGGTCAGTAGGCCCAGCGATGGCGGACAGTCGATAAAGATGTAGTCATAGCGCTGCCGCACCGGACCCAGCGCGTCGGACAGCTGCCACTCGCGTCGAGGCTCAGATACCAGCTCGACCTCGGCACCTGCTAGGTCAGCGGTGGACGGCACCAGCCACAGCGTCGGCAGCACCGTCAGCTGCGTGAGCTCGCGCAGCGAGACTTTATCGAGCAGCGCCTGATAGACGCCTTGCTCGACGGAACCGCGTGGGAAACCCAGACCCGAGGTGGCATTTCCCTGCGGATCAAAGTCGACCACGAGCACTTTTTGACCCTCGGCGGCAAGTGCCGCAGCAAGATTCACCGCTGTGGTGGTCTTACCGACGCCGCCCTTCTGATTTGCAATGGCGATGACTCTGCCCATGTGTCTCTCGAATGTGATGTGTATGGCCCGATGCAGCCCGGGTGCCGCATGCTTGGCAAAGCCTGATGCGCGGGCAAACCCACTCGGGCCAAAGATAGAGGCGAGCGGGGAATCCTTGAAAATAAATCCGCGAAATATTGAAAAAGAAACTGCGCTGTCGTCGAGTTTTTCGTCGGTCCTCGTCGAGTACCTAGCCGCTACCTGCAGAGCAGGGGCGCTTAGATATTTTGACTTACCTCGACCTGCAGCGGCGTCTGAAGCCTTATTGCCGAGCCTGCAGGTGGCGCGGCTTGCAAGGGGTCTGGCCAGTCCCCAAAGTTTCCTTCAGCGTTGTGCAATTTGTTCAGGCTCTGCCCATTGCGGTCTGCAAGTGAAGCACTATGATAGGCCGCAACTGACTTTCACAATTACCACCATCACTACTTATCGTGCGACGCTGACAAGTGGGGGGACTTTGCGTACACAAGTTCGACTCTGCGACGCCCAGCAAGGGCAGCGCGCACGAAAACGGCCCGTAAGGAGCTACTGATGAGCAAGCCCAAGGGGAGTCCTCCTGACACCGGTGGTCCCGTCGAGATTCCCGATGTCATCTCGATATTACCCCTCAGAAATTCTGTGCTGTTTCCCGGCTCGATCATTCCGATCGATGTCGGTCGTCGAAAGAGCGTAAAGCTCGTCGAGGAAGCCATCGCCAAAGAGCGCCCGGTGATCGGCATTTTGACCCAGCGCGATGCCCGCACCGAAGACCCCGGCGACGGCGACATGTATTCCATCGGCTGCGCGGCGCGGATCTTGAAAGTCATCAAGCTGGCCAAGGACAACTTCTCGGTCATCTTGCAGGGCGTGGCGCGTATTCGCGTCACTGGCTACGACTCGTCGGACCCGTTTTTGACCTGCAACGTCGTGGGCCTTCCCGATCCGACCAACACCGACGTCGAGCTCGACGCCCTGGTGATGAATCTGAAGGACATCGCCAAGCGCGTCATCAAGCTCATGCCCGAGCTGCCCAAAGAGGCTGGCGCGCTGGTCGACAGCGTTACCGAGCCGGGTCAGCTGGCCGACCTGATTACCTCGAATCTGGATATTCCCGTCGAGGAAAAGCAGGACGTGCTCGAGACGTTTGACCTTAAGGCGCGTATGCGCAAGGTCCTAAACTTCCTTACCCGGCAGCTAGAGGTCCTCAAGGTTCGCGAGAAGATCAACACCCAGGTCCAAGAGGAAATGGGTCGAAATCAGCGCGAGTATGTCCTTCGTCAGCAGCTCAAAGCGATCAAAGAAGAGCTGGGCGAGATGGACGAGGGCGGCGGTGACTTCGAGGAGTTTAAGACCAAGATCACCGAAGCCAAAATGCCGCCCGACGTCGAGAAGGTGGCGATCAAGCAGTACGAGCGCCTGAAGGTGATGCAGCCGTCGTCGGCAGAGTACACCGTGACGCGCACCTATCTGGAGTGGCTGGTCGAGATGCCCTGGGTCAATGGCACCGAGGACAAGATCGACATCCAGGAGGCGCGCAACATCCTAAACGCCGACCACTACGACCTTGAGAAGGTCAAAAAGCGCATCTTGGAATACCTCGCGGTGCGCAAGCTGAAGGCCGACAAGAAGGGGCCGATCTTGTGTCTGGTGGGGCCGCCGGGCGTCGGTAAGACCTCGCTGGGCAAGTCGATCGCCAAGGCGGTGGGGCGCAAGTTTGTGCGTATCTCGCTGGGCGGCGTGCGCGACGAGGCTGAGATTCGAGGCCACCGTCGGACCTACGTCGGCTCGCTGCCGGGTCGCATCATTCAAGGCATGAAGCGCGCGGGCACCAACAATCCGGTGTTCGTCCTCGACGAGATCGACAAGCTCGGGCATGACTTCCGGGGCGATCCAAGCTCGGCGCTGCTCGAGGTGCTGGATCCCGAGCAGAACAACACCTTCAGCGATCACTACCTGGAAGTGCCGTTCGACTTGTCCAAGGTCATGTTTATCGCCACCGCCAACATCCTGGACCCGATCCCGGCGGCGCTGCGGGACCGACTGGAGATCTTGGAAATCCCCGGCTACACCCGCAATGAAAAGATGATGATCGCCAGCAAGTTCCTCATCCCCAAGCAGATCGAGGAGCACGGCATGGGCGATGCGCAGATTGTCCTTGAGGACTCTGCGGTGGCCGAGATCATCGACAGCTACACCCGTGAGGCTGGCGTCCGTAATCTGGAGCGCGAAGTCGGCTCGATCTGTCGTGGCGTTGCGGTCAAAGTAGCCGAGGGCGAGACAACTGAACGCCAGGTCATTACCGCAGAGAAAGTGCCCGACTACCTGGGTCCGCAGAAGTACATCAACGAAGTAGCCGAGCGCACCAGTGTTGCGGGCGTGGCGACGGGTCTGGCGTGGACGGCGGTGGGCGGCGACATCCTGTTTATCGAAGCGACGCGGATGCCGGGCAAGAGCTCGCTGATGCTGACCGGGCAGCTGGGCGACGTG
>JAGNNG010000174.1 GCA_017990795.1 Deltaproteobacteria bacterium | reverse complement strand
TCTCGGGCAGTTGCTCCATGATCAGGCGCAGGCCCTGCACGGGTACGGTGACGGCTTGGCGGAAGTTGATGTTGCCGCGATGACGCATCAGGAAGGCAACGCGGACTTCGCTGTCTCCAGCGGGAATGGGGCCTTTCCAAACAGCAACCGGTGGGCCATCTCCCGACGAGTCAATCGACACATTGACGGGGCCACCCGGCACCACCTGCGCCGACATTGCGCCCTCAGCGAGTGGAATGCGCAAGCCCGCAGCTCCTGGGTCCACCGCTTGCGGCAGCGCGTTGACCAGCCGCAGGTTTTCCAGCACCTGTACGCTGTCGTCCTGCAGTTCCATGATCAGGTGCGAGCCCATGCCGATCTGCAGCTGACCGACGGCAGCCTGACCTTGAGCCACGGCTTTGACGGTCAGCGCCACCGAGCTGCCATGCTCAGCGACCAGGCGGAATGGCGAGGTCCGCTGCTCGGTTCCGTCGCGCTTTACCGAGGCCATATAACCGTATTCGGGGCCGCTCTTTTGATCTGTGAACTTGGCGATACCGTCGGCGCCAGTGGTCTGCTCGGGCAGCGTCTCGACCTGCTCATTCTGGCGGTTGGCACGGAACAAGCTGACTTTTAGGCCCGCGATGGGCTGGCCTTGCTCGTCGAGGGTCTTGACCAGCAGTACCCCTGGAGGCTGGCCCTGGTCGATGCGTGTTTTGCCATCGGGGGTGCCTAGCTCCTTTTGCTGCTCAGCAACGGACTTGCTAAACACCAGCATGACGCGGACGCCGGGAGCCGGGGCGGGCTGGACTTCCATCGGTTGCGACACCAGCGCCTCGGTGTCGACCACCGCGCGCGCTTCGTACGAACCGACTGGCACCCCGGAAAACGTCGCACGACCCTCGGCATCGGTCTTTTCGATGCGTGGTGCCAGCTTGGCTTCGGCGCCGTCTTGCAGTGACACCAGCTGCACTTCGGTTCCGACGATACGATTGGTTAGCTCGCCTCGGATTAGGCGCACGGTGATGGTGCCTGTGGCTACCGCCGGGTCCTGCCGCGGAATCCCTGACATCTGCGACGGATCGGGCATGGCTGGCTGCGCCGCCGCGATTCCCATCCCGCGACCACCAGGACCAAAGATCGGCAATACCAGAGCGCTAAAGAGGGCCAGCGACATCCCAGCCAGCGTTACGAGCTTGCCTGGACGTCGCAGCTGCAGCGGCCCGGCTTGAGTCAAAAAGCCTACTTTGGTCGTCATTGCGCCGCCGCCTGCAGTCGAGTGCCGCACTTTTTACAAAAGACAGCATCCGCGTCGTTGTTCGCTTTGCAGCTTGGACAGATCACCGCTGCTGCGACGCCCGGGTCGCTCGGGATGCGCGGGATCGCCGCTTGCTGGGTCAGCTCCGTCGAGATGTTCTTGCCGTCGTGCGAGGTGAGGTTTGCCACCGCGCGCATGACCGTCGCCGAGTCACTAAAGCTCAAGCCATCTCGACGGGAGCCGCTTTGGGCCTGGGTCTGCTTTAGGTACTGATCGACGGCTTTGGTCGGCTCCTCAGAGATGATCGAAGCCTCGTAGCCTTGCGGCAGCACGCGATCGGGCGGCGCACTCGGCGAGTTAAGGCCCGCCCAGTCAGCAAACGACTGCGCTGCTTTGGTCGGCTCCTCGGAGATAATCGAAGCCTCGTAGCCTTGCGGCAGCACGCGCTTGTCGCTCTCTGGCGGGGGCGGCAGCTTCTCGTTTTCGCCGGTGCGGGGTGTCTGGTCGGATTGCGTCACGCGCACAGGCTTTACCGCTGGTGCGGTGTCTGCAGCAGCCTGGCTTGGCGGTGCCTCCGTCGCTGGCTTGGGCAGGCCCTTGGCTTCACGACGCGCTTGTAGATCACGGTCGATCTGTGAGCGGTAGCTCTCACCCTGGTCGAGCTGACGCAGGATCCGCACCGCGCGCTCGCGATAGCGGGTTCGTACCTCGGTGTAGTCCTGCTCGGACACCTTGCCCATGGCGTAGTCGAGCTCGAGCTCTTTGATCGCGCGCTTGAGCGTGTAGTACTCGCGCTCTAGTTCTTTGCGTCTACGTCCGCCCGCCGCCTGGAGCTCGCGCTGCTCCGCGTCGGCCCCGGTCTGCACCAGCACCCGCGCCGCTTGAAATACAAAATACGATGCAACCCCCATCGCAAAGACAGCGGCAGCCAAGAACACGCCTGGGCCGGTCACGCGACCGTGTCCAATCGTGATCGTAAAGGCCAGCAGCGACCCCAGAGAGAGCACCAGCGCTCCCCCCCACAGCAACAGCGAAGATTTAGGCGAGTTCATCCAGGTCGTCGTCCAAGCGGCTCTCGTACTCCGCATCGCTCTTGCCGTTGCCTGTTGGCGCGGCGGGTTTATTGGAAGCCTCTTTTGCAAGCGAGGCGGTCTTGTTTTTGCCCCAGCGACGCGCCGCAACCACCAGCGCGCCCGCTGCAACTACGATCATTCCCGTCGGCAGCATCCAGGCCAAGCGGTTAAACCCGGCATCGATTGGAACCACCAGAGCGCTCTCGCCGGGATACTTGGCCAAAAAGTAGCCAATCACCTGATCGCGGGTCTTGCCCTCGTCGATCATCTTGCCGATGAGGTTGCGCTCTTTGGCGGCGTTGCCACAGGTACACTCGGCCAGCGTCTGACGACCGCAGCCGCACATGCAGACGATGGTCTTGCGCAGGTCGCGCTCAAGCTCGTTGCGAGGTGGCGTGGGGAAGTTGTTGCCCTCGGTGGACTGGTGCATGCCGCCGCCAGCCTGAGCCAGCGTCAGTGCATGCGCCGGTGAGACAGAAAGCAGCAGGACCACGGCTGCTGCAGCTGCTGCCGCTCCACCCTTGGTCGCCAGTGAGTAGGCGCGCTCAGGCAAAAAGGCGATGGTGGTGCCCAGGATCAGCAGCACGAAGCCAAACCACACCCAGTTGACCAGCGGATTGACGATGACCTTGATGCTGGCCAGCCCCGACTGCGCGTCGATGCCGTTTAGGATCACGTACAGGTCGTCGAGCAGGCTCTCGTGAATGGTGACGATGGTGCGGGGTGGCTCGTCTTCGTGGCCGCGGTAGGCCCACTTGGCAGGCCGTAGCTCGAAGGTGCGACCGGTGCCTTGCTCGCGCACGGTTAACTGAACCTCGGTCATTTCTTTCTGCGGGTCTGAGCTGTCGGTGTGCCCGACGTAGGTAAGCTCAAACCGCGCCAGCTTGGTGCTTTGGCCTTTGTCGAGGGTGACGTCGTTTTCCTTTTGGTACGTCTGCCCGGCAAAGCCGATGAACATCATGACCACGCCGATGTGCACCAGGTAGCCGCCGTAGCGTCGCTTGTTGCGGGCGACGATGCCGATCAGCGCCGACAAGAAGTCCGACTTGGTGCCCTGCTGGCGAGCGCGCGCTCCGACGATAAACTCCTGCAGGATGGTGACCAGCACCATGCCCGCGATGCCAAAGCAGACCAGCGAGGCAGGCAACTGCAGCTTGTCGTGCATAAAGGCGCTGGTGGCGCGCGACTCGGGAATCAGCGTGGCGACCAAGATCGTCGTCAAGATGCCGCCCAGCACCGGGAAGCGGAACTGCTTTAGCAGCATCTGCAGCGAGGCTTTGCGCCACGCAATCAGCGGCCCGATGCCGGTCAGCGTCAGCATCACCAGGCCGATGGGTCCCATCCACTTGTTAAAAAAGGGCGGGCCGACGGTCACGCGGTTGCGAGTGATGGACTCAGACAGCGTCGGGAACAGCGTTGCAACCAGGACAAAGAACGCGCCGCCCAGCAGCACCCAGTTGTTGACCAAGAAGGCAAACTCTCGCGAGACCCACGAGTCGAGCTCGCCTCGGGAGCGCAGCAGTGGCAGTCGATAGACGACGTAGCCCAGCGAGAAGATGGTGGCAAAGCCGATGAAGGCCAAAAAGCGCGCCGCCAGCTCGGGGTCGTTGCCGAACGCGTGGACCGACTGGACGATGCCCGAGCGCGTCAGGAACGTGCCCACCATCGTCAGCAGGAACGTGATGATGACCAGCATGACGTTCCACACTTTCATCATGCCGCGCCGCTCTTGAATCATGATCGAGTGCAGAAACGCCGTCGCTGTAAACCACGGCAAGATGCCCGCGTTCTCAACCGGGTCCCAGCCCCAGTAACCGCCCCAGCCCAGCACGTGATAGGCCCACAGCGAGCCGAGGATCAGGCCCTGCGACAGGAAGTACCAGCACAGCAGCATCCACCGCCGCACCGACTGCAGCCACGAGTCATCCAAGTTGCCGGTGATAAGCGCCGCCATGCCGAACGCAAACGGCACGCTGGCCGACACGTAGCCGGTGTACAGCGACGGTGGATGAGTCGCCATATACGGATCTTGCAGCAGCGGATTTAGGCCCTTGCCGATCATCGGCGCCTCGGTCAAAAAGACATCGAAGGGCCGCTTGTAAAACACCACCAGCGAGACGAAAAACGCCAAGATGCCCATCAGGATCGCGGTGACCCAGGGCATCAGCTCGCGGTGACGCTCGCGGTTGCGATGGATGGCGATGGCGGCAAAGATCGACTGCAGCCACGCCCAGAACATCATCGACCCGTCAAGCCCGCCCCAGTACGAGGTCAGCTTGTAGATCCAAGGCATGCTGGCGTCGGCGTTGTGGTGGACGTACTTGATCGAGAAGTCGTTGGACAGGATGGCGAAGAAGATCATCGCCGAGGCCAGCGACAGCAGCGCGCACGCCGCATAGACGCCGTGGATGGAGGAATTTAGTAGCCGCTGCGAGCCCATACGCGCGCCAGCGACGGCGGCACCGCCCGCGTAGGTGGTACACAGCAGCGTGACCAGCAGCACGAAGCTACCGAACAGCGCAACCCAGTTGGTCGGTGCCATCAGTTCCCCTTCATTGTGTCGGCGGACTCGCGGCTGCAGCGAGTGACCATGGCGCTAGCGGCGGCTCCGGCCTGCGCGTACTTCGACGGGCACTTGGCCATCACTTCGCTGGTTTGGAACACATCCCCGTCGAACTTGCCCTTGAGGACCACCTCGGCACCCTCTTTGAACGTATCGGGCACGACGCCAGCAAAGCGGGTCTCGACGATGGCTCCGCAGTTTTCGACGCGGAACTTGTACTCGAGCTTCTGGTGGTCGCGGTCGATGCGCTTGGCGATGCTGCCGGGGACGACAAAGCCGTGCAGCTGCAGGCGCTTGTCTTGCCACTGCGGCTTGTCTTTTA
>JAGNNG010000173.1 GCA_017990795.1 Deltaproteobacteria bacterium | reverse complement strand
GGTGGCGCTGCCGCAGCTGCTGGCGGAGTCGGGGCCACAGCAGCGCTCCCGCCAATCGGCGTCTGCATCGAGCTCGGCGGTGAATAGGACAGATTGGGCGTTATCGCAGAAGCTGCTGGTGGTGGCTCCGCGAGCTCCAGGTGCGGCGGTTCAGGGGTCGCACCGGCTGGGGTGACCGCAGACTCCGTGGCTGGAACCGGGGCTGCAACCACAGCCACGGCCAGGGGCGCAGGCGTTGGAGTTGCTGCTGCTGGGGCCGTTGTTGTCTGCTGGCTCTCCGCACGTGCCGTTGCTGCTGGTGCCGCCACAAACGGTGCCGCAAACGGGTCTGGCGCTGCTTGGTAGCAAGCCTCGGGGTGCTCAGCCTTCCAGGTCAGTGCTTGCGTTAGCAGCTCCTGGCTTTGGGCATCTAGGCGCACAAAGCGTACGCCCATGCCTTGCAGCGTCGGGCTCTGCTCGGTCCAGCGCACCTCGGCCTCGCCACGTAGCACTGGCAGCGCATCGGCCAGCACGACCTCAAAGCGCAGTCGCTCGCCGGGTTGTAGCGGCGTGGTCGAGGGCCAGAACATGCCTTGCGCCGACAGGTTGACTGCGTAGCTTTGGATAAACGCCTGGACCGACGGGTATTCCAGGTGCAGCCTAAGCGCGACCGTCACCTCGGCCTTCGGAGCAGCGGCCACTGCCAGCAGAGACGACACGGGCGCAGGTTGTTCTATGCTCACCTTGACAGTATTTTGCCCCAGCGGGGGATGTGTCAACCGTCGTGCGCTCCGCCGTCTTTAGCGCCAGTCTGAGGCCTGCTGGGCCCAACCAGATCGGATGGTACCGACGACACCTACACCGCAGCGAAGGTGTACAGAAAGTCGACAAACGAGCGCACCGCGCCGGCCAGGCCCATGACCTTGGGGGTCGCTGAGTCCACCAAGTAGTACTCGTCTCTGCTGTGCTCTCCCTGGCCGTAGCCCAGGCCAAATTCGATCGCGGGCAGGTTCAGCGGAGCCTCGGTAAACAAGTAGCCCGGCCAGGAGCTATCGGCGCGCGGTGACAAGATCGGCTCGATGCCATAACTGCGGTAGACCCGCAGCGCTGCCTGCACGATGCGCGAGTCGGCTGCAGTCGTCGTCGGGTCGTAGCTTGATAGCTCGCGAACCTCGATATCGGCAAAGCCGCGCGCGGCCAGGTGGCTGCGCAGGGCCTGCAGCGTGGCTTTGCCTTTCATGTCGGGCACCAGCCGCAGGTCCAGCTTGGCCAGCGCTTGATGCGGCAAGATGGTCTTGCCCCCCGGACCGCCATAGCCAGCGACGATGCCCTGGATGTTGATCGAGGGTCTTCCCGCCAGACGCTCGAGGCTCTGCTGATACGGCAGGTCGCGTGCCCAGCGCGACACCGACAGCTCGTCTTTTAGGGCCTGCTCGTCGGTGCGCTTGGCCTTGTCTGCGAGCATGGCCCGGTCGCGCGCCGTCAGCGGTCGCACCATGGCTTCGACTCCCGCGATTGCAACATCGTTGCCGTCGGGCGTCACCAGCGTCCCCAGCGCTTGCACCAAGTGCCACACCGGGCTGTCTACCATCGGCGCCGCTGCTGAGTGAATGTCGCGGTCGCGCGGCCCTCGCTGCCAGCGCTGGCCACTGGCGATAAGCTCCACTTCCAAGCAGCCCTTGGCGCCCAGCGCGATTTCGACGCCGCCGTCTAGCTCCTGGTCGGCCCCTGCCAGCAGCAGACCCTGACAGCCCAGCAGGGCCTGGGTAATCTCGGGGCGGCGCACCACCTGCGGCAGGTGCATCGAGCCGTCTTCTTCTTCGCCCTCCGCAATCAGCACCAGGTTTACGGGCAGCTTCTGTCCGGCGGCGCGAATGGCGTGTAGCGCCGCCAGCAGCGCCAACTGCGGGCCCTTTTGATTCAGGGCGCCGCGACCCATCACCACCTTGCCCACCCCTGGCACCGTCACCAGCGCACCGGCAAAGGGCGGCGAGGACCACTCCTGAGGGTTAGCTTGCTTGACGTCGTACATGAAATACACGGCCAGCGTGCGTGGGGCTCCAGCGTGCAGCTGGGCAAACACGGCGGGGGCGCCCGGCGTCGCCACTTTTTGCACCGAGTCAAAGCCCGCCTCGCGACACATCCGCAGCAGCAGCTCGCAGCCTTCGGTCATGCCCAGGCCCTCCGCGTTTACCGAGGGCTGACGAATCCAGGTCTGCAGGCGCGAGGTCGCTTCGGCGTGATGGCGCAGGATCTGGTCGTAGATGGCGTTAAGCGGGGATCCTGCGGGATGGAGGGGCGGCTTCGCCAGTGCCGCAGAGGCTTCGTGAGCAAGCAGGCCGGTGAGCCCCTGCACAAAGTGACGACGACTGACGGTCATGGTGCTTCCAGTTGGGCAAGCGGCACCGCCTTGGACTTGCCGACTAATGGCGCTTAGCGGGCGGCCCAAACAAAAAGTCTGGCCAACCCGTCGCGGTCAGGCGGTGCAGCCGGTAAAAGTCAGCGCCAAAATAAACGGGAGCGTTCAGTCGCCGCAGACGCTGCAGCCCAGCTAGGTAGGCCTCGATGCTTACGCCATACGGGCTGGGCTCGCGCTGCTCTACCGGGGCTCGGCCTTGCATGTAGCGCAGCACGGGCTTTGAAAACGTCGGGCGGAAGTAGATGCCCAGGCCTTGCTTAAACACGGTGCCAGCAGAGTGCGCCTCGGCGATGTAAAGCTCTTGCGGCAAGGTGGCGGGCGATGGTGGCGCTGCGGCCTGCAGCTGCTCGGTGTACAGCGGGCAGTCCTGGATCACCGTCTGCAGTACTTCCTTGCTGTGATCCTGCGGAGTCGAACCTTGCAGGCCGCTTACGTACTCGATGCGCAGCGTCCTCGCTCCGGGCAGGCTGAGCACCGGGCTTAGCGACAAGGGCGCGGTTGCCGTTTGGCGTGGAAACCACAACGACAGCGTGCGCTTTCGCGGCACCAGCGGGCGCGCCGTACTTGGCAAAAGCTCTCCGGTGTAGCGGGCCGCCACGCCCTTGGGCCAGGTCAGCGTGACGTTAAACAGGCGCGTAATCGGCGCGGCGTTCACCATTTCCGGCAGCCGCAGCGTCGACGGACGAGAGTCACAGGCCAGGTCGTTTGCCAAAATCTGCGGCGTCTTGGGATCGGAAAAAGTCGGCAGGTAGCCGGGCAGGTGGCGGTTTTGCATCGCCAGCACGCGCAGGGCATTGCACAGCGCCTTCTCTGCGCTGGGCTCTAGCGGGTCCACCTCTACGTGAACCCAAGCGCCCTGGGCCGTGGGATGCTGCAGCGCGATCGGAGCCGTCGCCCGTTCGGCGGTGTGGTAGCCAAGGCTGCGGGTCAGCGCCTCGGCTTGCTTCTGCGCCAAAAGCCAGTGCTCCTCGTGCGTGGCGTTGTAGCGCTGGCCCAGCAGCTCTGTTAGCGCTTGCGACAGGGCCAGCAGGTCGGCGTTGCCGTCGGCATCCACCAGCCGTTCCAGCGTCTGCAGCTGACCTTGCCGATACTCCGCGGGCAGGGAGGTCGGCGTCAGCGCCTGCATAAGCCCACGCAGCGCATCAGCGACCGCCGTCAGTCCCGAGGTACGCAGGGCAAAGGTGTCAATCGGCGTGTACTCCGCCTCTTGCAGCGCCATCTGGCCGCCGGGGATGTGGTCGCGTACATAAAGCTGCGTGATGCGCTTTAGCAGCCCCTCTTCCAGCAGTCGGTGCGTCGCCGCCGCATCCCCTTTGGGCAGCGCGTCCGCCTCCGCAACAAAGGGCAGCAGCACCTTGTCATACGGCAGCCCGTAATACGGAGTCTCCACGCTAGAGCTACCGAAGTAGCGAAAGACGTCTTTGATCTCCAGCGCGATCTCTAGCAGGCCGGCGTTGCAGCCGTCGATGTACAGCGCGTCGAAGCTGCCCTCGGGGATGTTTGCGCGCTCCTCGCGGTACAGCTCCTCCATGATGCGGCGCAGCTCGTAGTTTTTGATGATCGTCGAGCGCTTGTGCTTTTTGCCTTCGTAAAAAAAGTCCTGCATGTAGCCCTGGACGCCCCAGCTGTGGCCCGAGAGCACCAGCACATAGTGCTGTGCCGGGTAGGCGCGCACCGCCCAGCGCAGAAACTGCTGCAGCGTGCGCGGGTCGCCCGAGTCTTTCTCGCCGTAGTGAAAGCTCGGGTCGGTGCGCCGGATGGTCGCTTCCGGCACCGGCACCAGCGTCGTGGCTTGCGCGGAGTCTTGATCCAGCACATAGCGATAGTTGGGGTCTACGCCCAGCGCGTCGTGGGCCACGATGACTCGGGTCGAGTGACTGCGCGCCGTGGCCACCTTGCCAATCAGCTGCAGGCTTGACTGCACCGCCTGCTGGACGTCGGCTTCGTCGCCAGCCAGGTAGATCAGCAGCGCAATCTCAGACGCTGGCGCTGACTTTGTTGGGGATGCCACCGCTGGCGCGGACTGAGCCCGAGCGCTGCCTGTCGCACCCAGGCTTATACCGACCAGCAGGGCCAAGGCCATTCCTAGCAGAGCCTTTGCGTGCAGCATGCCTACCCTTCATCACGCGTGACTCCAGATTTTTCGTCAAGGGCGTCGCTTGGGTTTGGCCTTGGCCGACAGCACGCGCCGCGTGGTACGATTTTTAGCAGCGCCAACTACGCATCGTCACCGGCCACTGCCTGAGGGTCTTATGAGCAAGAGCAGTTCGTCATCGACATCGGCATCCGATTCGGCCCCCATTCCGGCTTCGCAGGCTTCCGCGCCCTCTCACGCTGCTGGCAGTGAGCCTCCCGGTGGCAAGCGCGCAGTGGTGCTGTGCGGCGGCGGCATCACCGGCGCGATGTACGAGCTAGGCGCGCTGGCGGCCATGGACGACTACCTGGACGCCACCAGCCAGCCTCGCCCCGGCGGCAGCGGCCTATCGAGCACCAGCTTTGACATCTACGTCGGCATCTCGGCGGGGTCGTTTGTCGCCACCATGCTGTGCGCAGGCATCTCGCCCCGGCGGCTGGCGCGCGCGGTCCTGGGTGACCCGGCAGACCGCTACTTGGTGCCCCACCAGCGCACCGACCTGTTTAAGTTTGAGCCCCTGCGTGCCACCCGTATCGGCCTCACGTTAGGCGGGGTCGCCCTGCGCTCGTTGTATCGCGTGCTGTCGGGTCGCATCAGCCCCGGTGACATCCCCAGTGAGCTGCTAGCCGCCACGCCCGGCGGCGTGCTGTCGCTAAAGCCCTACGCGCGCTTCCTGCG
>JAGNNG010000003.1 GCA_017990795.1 Deltaproteobacteria bacterium | reverse complement strand
ATGCGGATGTGCTCACCCAGGATCAGCTCACGCACGATCTTCTTGTGCATGCTGCCGACGGCTTCCGCGACTTCCTTGTTGCGACCAGCGTAGGGCGCGCCCTCGGCGGTACACAGGGTGGCGATAATCTCGCTTTGGACTGCGGTCTCTTCGTCGTGGCGCTTGTGCTTCTCGCGTACCACCACGGCGGCGCGCATCTTGGTTTTGCCCAGCTCCATGACTTTGGCGTGCAGCGCCTCGTCCTTCTGCGGGGGCACAAACTCGCGCTTCGGGTTGCCGACAGCGGCGCGCAGCTTCTCGATCAAGTCGAGCACCGGCTGCGCAGCTTGGTGGGCAAAGAACAGCGCATCCACGGTCGTCTCTTCGCTGATCTGGTCGGCGCCGCCTTCCACCATGACGATGGCGTCGCGGCTACAGGCGACCACGAAGTCTAGGTCAGACTCGTCACGCTGCTGAAAAGTTGGGTTGGCGACAAACTGGCCACCCACGCGACCCACGCGCACGCCGACAAACGGGCCTGCCCATGGAATGTTCGAGATGTGCAGCGCCGCAGCCGCGCCGGTCATTGCCAGCACGTCAGTCGGGTTTTCGCGGTCATACGAGATCGACATCGCAATGACCTGCGTCTCGAAGCGGTAGCCCTTGGGAAACAGCGGGCGGCAAGGACGGTCAATCAGGCGCGAGACCAGGATCTCTGCCTCGGGGGGCTTGCCTTCGCGCTTGAAGTAGCCGCCGGGGATCTTGCCTGCGCCGTAGGTCTTCTCGGTAAACTCACAGGTCAGCGGCAGGAAGTCGACGCCGTCGCGGGGCGTCTTGGCCGAGACGGCAGTGACCAGCACCATGCTGTCGCCGTAACGAACCACGACCGAGCCATCGGCCTGCTTGGCGAGCTTGCCGGTTTCGATCGACAGCTCTTTGCCGCCAATCATGACGGACTCTTTGATGTACATGGGGACTCCTTCAAATCTGGGTGTGGCAAGGTCGCTTTTGCGCTCTTGCCGGGTTAGGGTCCCGCGGGCCGTCTTGGTCCTTCAGTCTTAGGGCGATGCTAGGCAGCCTCGGTAAAACCAGGCCAAAGCCACTGGCCAGTCCATGAAAACCCCAAGTGTGCTGGGTGGCTCTGCTGGAGTTTACGAGGGAGACTCACCGCAAGGGCTAGCAAGCGGGAGGCATCGCCATACGACAGATGGAACAAAGCGCGCCTCGCGGGCGGCATATGGAAATGTCTGCGCGTCGCCCCAAGCGCCACACCTTGCAGTGAGCGCTGGGGGCGCAGTCTTACGACCACACGCAGCCATCTAAAACTGAAACGGCCTCAACCCGGGTGCCGGGAGAGGCCGTGTGGTGTTACTTGCGGATGCCCAGGATCTCGATCACCTTGCGGTACCGCTCTTCGCTGTGGTTGCGCAGGTAGTCGAGCATACGACGGCGCTGACCAACGAGCTTCAGCAGACCACGACGCGAGTGGTGATCCTTGCTGTGGCTCTTGAAGTGCTCGGTGAGGTAGGTGATGCGCTCGCTGAGGAGAGCAATCTGGACCTCGGACGAACCGGTGTCCGTGGGGTGTTTGGCAAACTTGCTAACGATGTCACTTTTACGCTGCGTCGCGAGGCTCATTAGTACTCCAAGTCCTTGACTTTTTTGGGTAGTTTTTGCGTGAAGCGGGGGGCGTGTCAACAGATCAATTCGGAAATCTCACCTAGTCCGACACAAGACCTGAACTAGACCGCTTCCTGTTTGCTGGTGCAATCGCCCGCTTTGGTTCTGATTTGGTTTTTGAGGTTGTCTTGCGCTTGCTAGGGGCCAAGTGTGCAGGCTGGCCCAGCAAAATCCCAGCTGCAAGTAAGTCCTGCGCTGTTTCCTTAAGTAACTTTGTAGAGACCCCGATGCGCTTTGCCAAGTCCTGATTGAGCGCAACACCCTCAATCACGGCTTTTATCACCAGCAGCTCTAGCGGGTGGGCTGCTTCGCGGCGGCCATCTAGGTTGCGGTCGCGCCAGAAGACAATGAGCTGCGGCTCACCGGTCTTGGCAGCAGGTGCAGCGGTTGCGCCAGGGTCTTTTACGTACCCAAGCAGGTCCCAGGCATAGGGGCGCACATCAACGGTACTTCCCAGGCGCAGTGGACCCTCATCAGGCTGCGCATCGGCTGGATCATCAGGAGCCGACTGGACCTGCCACTCCCACCAGTCAAAGTCTGCCAGTGCGGGCAAGAACGCGGGCACGCGGCCAGCTTCTGCTTCGGCGGCCAGAAAGGTTGGCAGGTGCTCGCCGTTTTGGTTTAGCTCAAAGTGATGCATCGGGTGCGCCAGGAAGTAGCGATGGACCAGCGCGGCCCAAGCGGCTTCGCCTTGGTGCTGCAGCACCGCTTGGCGACAGGCGGAGAACACCGAGTCCACCGCCTCAAAGCGATGGGTCTGGCAGAACCGACCGTAGATCTCCAGCCGCTGTGCATCGATGCAGGTCTTGCCCTTGCTGCCATAAAGCGCTTGCGCAGTCTGCGCGTGTTCCTGCGTCCCCAGCAGAAAGGGTCCAATCTGCGCAAAGAAAGTCTGAAGCTGCGGCTGGCGCTGGCGCGTCATCGGGCTCCTCCACTTAGTGGTTGTGGCACTTGTGGGCCGCATACCTGCAGTGCGATCGCGCGTGCACGATCCACTTCATCCAGCACTTCCGCTAGCGGTGGAATCTCTTGGTCCCACTCGATCAAGGTTGGTATCAGTCGGCCTGCCCGCTTGAGCGTGTAGCGATACAGCTCCCAAACCGGGTCAATGATCGGCCCGATGTGAGTATCGATAATCGTGTCGCCCTGCAGCGTGTGTCCGGCCAAGTGCAGCTGACGTACGCGATGCATCGGCATGCGATCGATAAACTGCTGCGCATCAAAGCCGTGGTTTTGGCTGTTCACGTAGACGTTGTTGACATCCAGCAGCAGGCCGCAGTCACCGGCCTCTAGCAGCTGACCAATGAAGGTTGCTTCGTCCATCTGTGCGCCGGGCATGTGGGCGTAAAACGTCGCGTTCTCAAGCACCAGCGGGCGACCGACTTGCTGCTGCACTTGGCGAATGCGGGCTGCTGTGTGCTCTAGCGCTTGCTGGGAAAAGGGCAGGGGCAGCAGATCGTGAACCGGCTGACCTTGCACGCTGGAGTAGCAGACATGATCCGAGAAAAACGGGGCCTGCAGTCGCTCGCACAGGGCTGCGGTCTTCTCTAATAGCTCGCCATCCAGCGCATCTTCGCCACCGATATTTAAGCTGACAGAGTGCGAGACGGTCGCAAAGCGCTCGGTACAAGCATCTAGCAGCCGCCTGCTTTTGCCACCAAAGCAGACCCAGTTTTCCGGCACGATCTCGATGAAGTCGACCTGGCGGGTGGTGGTCGCAAGCTCCTTTGCGAACTGTCGCCGCAGTCCCACACCAATGCCGCTGATGTCCCTGCTAAAAGAGCTAGTCATGTCTTTCCTGAGTCGAGATTAGAGACGCTGCTGAAAGCCCACATGCGGTTAGCACCTTGGCACTGCAGTGGACAAAAAAAGGGCTGCAGCCGGTGACAGCTGCAGCCACTTGTTAGGTCTTGCTACAGACCCTCAAAGAGCACCGGCAGAGCCAGTGCGCTTCAAACTACTTCTTGTGCTCGCCACCGCAGGCCTTCTCGCCGCCCTTCTTCTCGCCACCGCAGGACTTCTCGCCGCCCTTCTTGTCGTCGGCTTTCTTGTCGGCCTTGTCGGCCTTCTTGGCTTTCTCGGCCTTGGCTGGCTTCTCGGCCTTGGCGGCCTCCTCAGCGTGAGCAACGGCAACGGTTCCGAAAGCGAGGGTGCTGACCAGAGCGGCAATCGTCTTCTTGTTCATGTGCGTTCTCCTCAAGCAAACAGGGGGGTTTTGCAAACGTGACACCCAGGTGCGAGTGCCACAACGCACGCAGTATATGAAGCACCTCTGACAATCGAAAGCAGGGATTGCACTGGCGCAGCGCGTCAACCGAACAATGCGGCGAAACCAGAGAGCAGTCCGGCGATGTGCGTCATAAACGAGGACGCGCGATCTGGCCCCTCTGCGGCCTGCAGCGGTTAGAAAGGCCATCGTGCGCCCATAAAAAAAGCCGCGCTCCCTAGGTAGGAGCACGGCTTGTCAGTTACAGCGAAGCAGCAGTCAGCTTACTTCTTGGCTTCTGGCTTCTTGTCGCCACCGCAGGACTTCTCGCCGCCCTTCTTGTCGCCACCGCAGGACTTCTCGCCAGCTTTCTTGTCGCCACCGCAGGACTTCTCGCCGGCTTTCTTCTCTGCAGGCTTGGCTTCGGCTTTGGCATCGGCCTTGGCTTCTGGCTTCTTGTCGGCAGGCTTGGCATCGGCCTTGGCATCAGCCTTGGCATCGGCTGCAGGAGCAGCTTCGGCCTTCTTGCCCTTGGCCTTCTTGGGGGCCTTGGCGGGCTTGGCAGCTGCTTCTTCTGCGTGTGCAGCGACAGTCATACCGCCAAACGAGAGCGCACTTACCAGGGCAACAATCACTTTCTTGTTCATATTACTGTCTCCGTTGTGTGGGCTTTAAAGTCCCGATTGCAAGAATCTTTGCGGTGCTCGATTCGCGACGTGCTGTTGTCGTCAATCATTGTGGCGCGCGGTTTTACGTGCCTGGATTCTCAGTGACAACACCGGGTGGTCTTGCTTGGAACCTATGGGGACCGCGCATTGCAGGGCCAGCACCGTGCCAGCTCTTTATCGCAGTTATTTTTCAGACGTATTGTGGATGGACTTCCTTCTAAAAGAAAATTTTCTGTGTAGCCCATCTTGCATGCGTAAAGTTTCCTGCCACTTGGCAGCTTGGCCTATGAGCTAACTGCATCGTCATGCATCGACAACTTGCTTTTCCCCACACCACTTAAGACCGAGCTGCCTACTTGCCAATGTCCCACTCGTATGACCCGCGGCTACACGGTCAGTCGTTGCCGGTGTTGCAACCGCAGCCGCAGTCTTCGTCACTATTGGGATCGGATAACGCAGTCGTGGCGCAGGCCCCGGCACTTGATAGAGCTCAGGTCGCAGCTTTTTTGCGCACAGAGGCGGCTGCGCTGGGTCTTTCGCACTTGGCCGTGGTGCCCGCGAGCGCCGTTGCCCAGCACACGCACTATCAAGCCTGGCTAGCCGCTGACTATGCCGGGGAGATGACTTATCTGCACCGCGACTGTGAGCAGCGCAAAGACCCGCGCTTGTTACTAGCAGAGGCGCGCAGCGTGTGCGTGGTGGCTGTCTCTTACTATCACCCAGACCCGGTGGTAGATGAGGGTCTGCGCGGTCAGATTGCGCGCTACGCCAGGGCCGAGGACTACCACTTGATCCTCAAGCGGCGTCTGGGTCAGCTGGCCGAAAAGGTTCGTGCTGCGTTTGACCTCTCGCTGCCTTATCGCGTGTGCGTGGACTCTGCTGCGGTGCTGGAGCGAGCGCTGGCTGCAAGCTCTGGCTTGGGCTTTCAGGGCAAAAATACGCTGCTGATTACGCCGGGTGTTGGCAGCTACACCGTGCTGGGTGAACTGCTGCTGCCTATCGAGCTGCCGGCTGGTGAGCCCGTCCAGCCGCGCTGTGGCAGCTGTCGCTTGTGCCTGGATGTCTGTCCTACCGGCGCGCTGATCGATGACTACCAACTGGATGCGCGGCGTTGTATCTCGTACCTGACGATCGAATACCCGGGGATCATTCCCCCGGCCCTACGCTCCTTGATTGGCACCTGGATTGTCGGCTGTGATCTGTGCCAGCAGGTCTGTCCATACAACGCCACCCAGCGCCCCGGCGACCCCGAGTTTTTGCCGCATACCAACCACGCGCTGCCGGATCTACTGTGGCTGCTGCAGCTTGGGGCGGCGCAGTTCCGTCGCTTCGTCAAGCGTACTGCGATGCGGCGTTTAGACCGCGCGCAGCTCTTACGCAATGTCGCCGTTGCACTTGGCAACAGTGCCACCAGCCGCGAACTACCTGCGCTGTGTGCGTCTTACCACCGCGAGCTACCGCTGGTCCGCTGTCACTTGGCCTGGGCCATCGGCCAAGTCGCCCTGCGAGATCCAGTGGCGCATGCACCCGCCCAAGCCTTCTTGGCAGAAGCAGCAAACACAGAGACAGATGCCGATGTCTTGGTGGAAATAGCGGCAGCGCAGGCGCTGGTGGGCTTTGGTGAGTGCGCGAGCTAGCAGCACAGCCCCAAGCACCATAGGCGGCAGCGCAGCTGGACCGGCAGCACTTGCGAACGAGGTTCCAGGAAGGTCGGGAACTAGAAAAGTGGATGCAGAAGCATCCGGAAAAAGGTCGGGAACTAGAAAAGTGGATGCAAAAGCATCCAAAAAAAGGTCGGGAACTAGAAAAGTAGATGTGAAGGTGGTTCCGGGAAGGTCGGGAACTAGAAAAGTGGATGCAAAAGCATCCGAAAAAAGGTCGGGAACTAGAAAAGTGGATGTGAAGGTGGTTCCGGGAAGGTCGGGAACTAGAAAAGTGGGTGTGCGAAGGGTTCCCGGAAGCCTAAAGACTAAAAGAGCAGAGGGGTGTGGGCTTGGTTTGAGTTGCTTAGCTTAGCTAAGGCGCTTTTCTACGTATGGGCAGGAGGTTGGTTGCCAGGCTGCGCGGGCTTTGGAGGTATCGGAGCAGCAGGAGTCTTGCGGCGGCGTGTGGTTGGATAGCTAGTGCGATACAGAGACGGAAACAGCTCGTCTCCACCCTCATTGCGAAGCAGCCAGCGACCGGTGGCGGCTACGTCTTCGTATAGGCGCTGCAAAAGGACGATGGCGCGTAGCGCGTGGCTGCGGATCTGGACCGCGGTGTTGCCCGGCAGCCCGCCAAGGGCGGCTCGGATGTCTGCGGCGAAGCGCAGTGCCAGCTTGTCATCGCCTTCTACATAGTGGCCATGGTCAAGCGCCAAGGTGGTGCGGTGGTTTTCATACAGCGCGGCTAGGCGCGTTAGGTCCTGCGCAAGATCTAGATAGCCGTGGCCTTGGCGGATGCTGCGTAGCTCGCGCGCGACCTCGGGGTCTTTGCTTAGGTTGTACTTGCAGACATCCAGCATCTTCTTGCGGTGGGCGGTGGCAGGGGTTGCAACCTCCGGCGGCACCTTCGCAGTGGTCTGCTGCGCGTCCAGCATGTCTTGCTGCAGCTGCGTATACAGCACGGCATGGGCCGCCTTTGGCAGATCCTGCAGGACTGCCACATCGAACTCAGACTTGGGCAAGCTGGCAAAGCGTGCTCCCAGCGGTGAGTCGGCAATTCGCTTGCTTAGACCCAGCACAAAGGTGGCGGTGGTGCGAATGTCGGCGCGAGGGCGCTTTAGTGTTTCAGATGGCAATGCCATAAGGCGTGGCAGTAGCTCTTTGAAGCTGGTCAAGCCCTGATCCAGAGTAGGGCTGTTGCCCTCGGGCTTGCCTTTGGCTGGTAAGGCATCTAGTGCCGCAGCCGCAGGCTTTGGCGGTAGGGCCTTGACGGCAGCTGGGCTACCAGTGGCAGCCTTGGCGTGGGCGGGTTTGTTGTGGCTTGAGCTTGGGCGCTGGGTCATCTGGAACTCCTTTGCGCTGCAAAAGTGGCGCTACAAAGGGATGCCAGCTGGTTTTTTGCCCGCAAGCTGATGACTAGTAAAATAGTGGCACTGTGCGACGGCAAAAAATTCTTAAAATATTTTCAGCACTTGCTTTGCTCCTCAGGTCAAAGCTGGCGACTTCCACCTGCAGCTTGGCCGGGGCTTGAAAAGAGCAGATGGGCTGCGTATGTTGCAGGCAACATCAACCACTTTGTGCGTCGATAGCAGCCCGATCGGTCGTGAACCTGTAGAGCCAGTCGATCGCACAAAGAACGCAGCCGAAATTTTAACCCAGCGACGATACGGACAGCGCGGAGAGACGCTCGATGATCGAAGTAGAAAACCTGACCAAGTACTACGGGGGCAAGCGAGCCATCAGCGACCTCACTTTTCAGATCGAAAAGGGAGAGATCGTGGGCTTTTTGGGCCTCAACGGTGCCGGCAAGAGTACAACGCTGCGCATCTTGGCTTGCCTCATCCTTCCATCCTCGGGGCGGGTGCGTGTGGATGGCCTAGACACCGCACACAGCTCCTTTGAGATTCGCAAGCGCCTAGGGTTCTTGCCGGACAAGCCGCCGCTATACGGCGAAATGACCGCGTACGATTACCTGCGCTTTGTCGCCGAGCTAAAAGGTGTGCCCGCCAAGGATGTAAAGCGGCGGGTCAGCGAGGCGCTATCGGTCTGCAACCTGCAGTCGGTGCAAGGGCAGCTGATCGAGACCTTGTCGCATGGCTATCAGCAGCGTGTGGGCCTGGCGCAAGCGGTGGTTCACAAGCCATCGCTGCTGATCCTAGACGAGCCGACTGGCGGCCTAGACCCAGTGCAGATCGTCGAGATGCGCGAGCTAATCAAGCGTCTGGGTGGTGAGCACACGGTGCTCTTGTCCAGTCACATCCTGTCGGAGATCAGCCAGACCTGTGATCGCCTGCTGGTGATTCACGAAGGTCGCCTGGCCGCAGATGGTACCGAAGAGTCGATCTCACAAGGTGCTGGGGGCGGGGCCGCAGTTATCGAGCTAGAGCTTGCCGCTGCTGGGGCAGAAGCCGCCACTTCTGAGCGAGCGCGCGCAGCGATTGGCAAGGTCGCTGGGGTGCTGGCTTCTCGCGTGGTCAGTGCGGAAGGCGGACGCGTTCACTTAGAAGTGGAAGCTACCGATGACAGGCGTGCCGAAGTGGCCAAGGCTGTGATCGATGCGGGCCTGGGTCTAATTGGCCTGCAAAAGAAAGCGCTAGAGCTGGAGTCCATCTTCCAGCGACTGGTAAACCCAAGCCAGGGCGGCTCCAAAAGCCGTGCCGCTTAATCGGGAGGAGTGCACGTGAAACCGATCGCTCTGATCATTCGTCGCGAGCTGTCCGCCTATCTACGCTCACCGCTGGGCTGGGTTGTGGCTGCGGTGGTGCTGCTGATGGACGGCTTGCTGTTTAACTCGTTTGCGCTGGGTAGCGACACCGCGCGCAAGTCCAGCGAGATCCTGCGCCAGTTCTTTTACTTCTCCTCTGGCACCACCATGGCTGCCAGCTTGTTTCTGTCGATGCGCCTGATTGCCGAGGAGCGCCAAAACGGTACGCTGACGCTCCTATTTACCTCGCCGATTCGCGACTACCAGATCGTCATCGGCAAGTTCTTGTCGGCGCTGATCTTCTTGGCCGCTCTGACGCTGCTGACGGGCTACATGCCAGCGCTGATCTTGGTCCACGGCAAGATTACGCGAGGCCAGATCATGGCTGGCTACTTGGGCCTGCTGCTGCTGGGCAGCACCTCGCTGTCGATTGGCATGCTGGCGTCGGCGCTTACCAAGTCGCAGCTGGTGGCCATCATCAGCGGGGCGGCCATGCTGGTCGGCATGATCATCTGCTGGCTGCTGGGCTCCATCACCGACCGCCCCCTGAGTGAGCTATTTACCTGGCTGTCGATCTGGAACAAGCACTTCCAGCCGTTTATGGGCGGGCTTATCAACACCCAGGACGTCGTCTATTACGTGACGATGACTTACGCATTCCTTTTTGCCACCACGCGCGTCATTGAGTCGCGTCGGTGGAGCAGCTAGGCGGGAAGGTCTCAGATGGCAAGTAATCCATCCTCAAAAAGTCAGGGCGGCACACGCGGGCGGGCACGGATCGAGCTCGCGGTGTGGCCAACGATCGTACTGTTTATAGGTCTGTTTGTGCTCTTCGTTGCCGAGCGCATGGTCACCAAGGAAGGCATGCAGCGCGGCCTAGATGTCGTGGCGGTGCTGCTGATGCTGGCCAGTGCTGCGGGCTTTGCGGCGCGTCGACAGGGCGCTCAAGATGCACTAGACAAGCAGGCCCAGGGCAATCAGCTGCTAGGTGCGGTGACGGTGCTGCTAGGTATCGCCATCTACTTGGTGTTTGCCAGCAAGGTGCCAGGTATAGCGACCGCGCTGAAAAATGCGCTAGGGGCACAGCTGGAGAACGCAAACTCGGTGGTGACGGCGCTGTGGCCTGCGCTGGTGGTGCTGGGGGCGCTGCCGGTGCTGTTTATTCAGCAGGCGCTGTACTCGATGACCGATGGCGATGGTCGCGCTGAGAGCATCGAGCCGCAGCGGATCAAGAACGCCTGGCACAGCGGTATTTCGGTGTCGCTGGTGCTGGTTACGGTGGCTGCGCTGAACTATGTCGCCATCGAGCGCAACACCAAGCTGGACTTCGCGCGCTTCCGCTCGACGCGGCCCAGTGAAGCCACGCGCAAGATTGTTCAAAACCTAAGCAAGTCGATCCAGGTCACGCTGTTTTTCCCCACCACCAACGAAGTGCGCGAGCAGGTAGAGCCGTACTTCCAAGAGCTGGCCAAAGAGTCATCGCGCTTCACGGTGCGAGTCCTGGATCATGCGATGGAGCCGACCAAGGCTCGCGAGCTCTCCGCCACGGACAACGGGCTGGTGGTGATGAGCCAGCTGGATGAAAAGGGAGCATCGACGCAGCGCGAGAACATCAACCTGGGCCAGACCATTGAGCGGGCACAGAACGCGCTGACCTCGCTGGATGGTGACGTGCAAAAGAAGCTGCTGGCACTGTCGCGCCCCGGACGAATTGCCTACTTTACGACCGGTCACGGCGAGCGTGCTTTTGATGTGGCCAGCATGGCCGACATGCAGAAAGACGACATGCGCGCGCCGGTGGGCTTCCTACGCGGCCTGCTAAACAACCTGGGCTACGAGGTCCGGACGCTAAGCGTGGCGCAAGGTCTAGGCACCAAGGTGCCGGGCGATGCGGGCCTAGTGATCGTGGCTGGTCCGACTGAGCACTTCTTGCAAGAGGAAGTCGGCGCGCTGACAAACTATCTGCAAGAGGGTGGGCGGGTCTACCTGCTGATGGACCCCACAAGTGAAGTGGCAACAACTGACCTGGCACCGCTGCTGCAGTCGGTGGGCTTAAAGTATAACGCGCAGCTGCTGGCGCACGATGAAGTCTACGCAGTGCGGACAAACAAGGCTGCGGACAAGAACAACGTAGTTGCCACCAGCTTTAGCTCGCACGTATCAGTGACGCTGCTATCGCGGGCTGCAGGTCGCGTCGGCGTCATCCTGCCCAAGTCTGGCTACCTAGAGCGCAGCGGGGCCACGCCAGCTGGAATTCAGCTGGACTTCCCGATGCGCACGCTGCCCAAGACCTATGTCGATACCAACAGCAACTTCGCGTTCGACCAGGGTGAGAAGCAGCAGGTCTTTGATGTTGCAGCAGTGGCACAAAAGACCCTGGGCGATGCGGCTGCAAGCAAGGACAAGAAGAATCAGCGTGAGCTGCGCTTGGCGGTACTGGCTTCGGTCGATACTGTCACCGACCTGGGCCTGCTAAACCGGGCCAATGGCGCGCTGGTGCAAGACACCGTGAAGTGGCTGATGAATGACGAAGCCCTTGTCGGTGAGACAGCACAAGAGCAAGACCTGCCGATCATGCACACCAAGGATCAGGACAAGGTCTGGTTTTACTCGACCATCATTGCTGCACCGCTTCTGGTGTTGGGCCTGGGTTTTGTGTACCTGCGCTCGGTGCGGCGTCGGAGGGCGTCATGAAGGGCAGACAAGAGCGTGGGGTCGCGTCGATCGTGATCCACGTCGTGCTGGCAGCACTGGCTCTGGTCCTGGCATTTTGGACCTGGACCGCAGACAAGACCAAAGTCGGACCAAGTGAGGTCGTGGCGCTAGATGTCAGCAAGCAGGACATCCAAAGCCTGACGTTCAAAGACGAGTCCCGTACCGTTCAAGTAGAGCGACGCACGGGCAGCGATGGTGAGGCGTACGCTTGGCTGACGGTTACCACGCGCAGCAAGGCGCTTACGACAAATGCCGCAGCAGCTGGGGGCAATCCTCATGGCGGCATGATGCCAGCGCCGCCGTCTCATTCAGAGATGGATCACGCGGCACCTGCACCTGCACCGGCGCCAGGTGTTGCGCCCGCGCCAGCAGGCAAGGCCGCCGCACCGGTAGTAAAGCCAACGGCAGCGGCAACTGCACCTAACAAGCCTGCAGCACCGGCCAAGCCCGCTAAAGGTGGCGACAAGAGTGGAGATGGTAAGCCCGTCGCAGCAGCAGCACCGGCAACTGCACCGGCTACCGCGGTGGTTGCTCCTCCTGCCGCAGCTCCTGGCTCTGCAGCTTCAGCCGCACCGGTTGCTGCGCCGCCACCTGCTTCGCCGATTCACGAGATCAAAGAGACCGTCTCGGTTAAGCAGTTCCGAGGCAGTGACTTGGCAGACAAGATGCTGCTGCAGTTCTCTCCGCTGCGCGCGTTGCGGGCCATTGGCACCGTGGATGAAGCAAAAGCCAAAGAGCTGGGCCTTGTGGATACCAAGAAGGAGCTGCTGATCTCGGCGCGTGGACAGACCTACGCGTTTGCTATCGGCAACACCAGCTACGGCAGCGGTGACTACTATGCCAAGGACGGTCAGGGGCGGGTGTTCCTGCTGTCGCACAACCTAATCGGCGACTTTGAGTTTGCCGAGAGCCGCATGATGGAGCGCCGCCTGCATCGCTTCTCGCAGCCGGACTTTACCCGCGTCGAAGTCAGCGTAAACGGCAAGACCCGCACGCTGCAGCAGCAGAAGCGCGAAGATGCACAGAACTATTTCTTTGCCGACCAAAGTACGCCCGACAAGCGGGATGACTCTTTGAAGAACTGGGTCGACAAAGTGCTGCGCATGGCGATCCAGGACTACGTGGCTCAAGGCGAGGAGCCTAAGGGCGACTCAGAGCAGGTGGCTAGCTCGACGGCTCCGGCTGTAAAGACCGGGGATCTGATGACGCTGCGCTTCTTTGATGGACGCAAAGAGCTGGGGAGCGCCGTGCTCTCGCGGTTTATCAATCCCAAGACCAATCAGGTCGAATACTTCGCGCGTACCGAGACCACCATCGGCATGGTGCGGCTGCTAACAGCAACGGCAGAGAGCGCAGTCCAAGACGCGGAAAAGTGGTAGCTGACCTGTCATGAATGTTGTCTATGAAGAGGACGGCGCGCTCAAAGTAGGCGCCGTCATGGCCACCGAAGCGGGCACCCTGCAAGTCGAGTCCGTACACGGCAAGCGCTCTAAAATCAAAGCTGACAAAGTGCTGCTGGAGTTTGGCAAGCCCGCGCTAGGTGAGTTACTGCCCGCTGCCCAGGAACTGCAGACCGAGATCGATCTGCAGTTCTTGTGGGAGTGCGCTGGCACCGAGGAGCAAGGCTATCTGGAGCTGGCCAAAGAGTTTTTTGGTCCGCTGCCCACGTCGCAGCAGGCGGCGGCGATGCTGTGGTGCTTGTGGAACTCGCCGATGCACTTCCACAAGAAGGGCCGGGGGCGTTTTAAGGCAGCATCGACAGAGCAGCTGCAATCCGCGCTAAAGAACGCAGAGCGAAAGAAGCAGCAGGAAGCCAAGCTGGCGCTGTGGGTAACGCAGCTGATGGATGGGCAGTTGCCAGCCGAGTTTGCGCAGCGCATGCCAGCGCTGATGTTTAAGCCCGACCCTAGCTGGCTAGAACAAAAAGCAGTCTTGGAAGCCTGCCAGAAGCTGCACCTAACACCGCTGCGGCTTTTTGTGCAGTGCGGTGCGCTGCAGAGCGCACATGACTACTTTGTCGGGCGCTTTTTGCAAGAGAACTTCCCGAAAGGTCGCGACTTCCCAGCGCTGCCAGAGCCAGAGCTTGCAGGTGAGCTACCACTGGCGGCGGTGCAGGCGTTTAGCATCGATGACAAGTCCACGACCGAGATTGACGACGCTTTCTCGGTCACGCGGCTGCCAGATGGCAACTTGCGCATCGGTATTCACATCGCAGCACCGGGCCTTGGGATCTTGCCTGACTCGCCTTTGGATCAGGTGGCACGGCAGCGGATGTCGACGGTGTATATGCCGGGCGACAAGATTACGATGCTGCCAGCGTCGGTTAGTCAGATGTATAGCCTGGATGCGGGGCGCAGCTGTCCAGCGGTCTCGCTGTACCTGACGGTCAGTGGCGATGGTAGCTATCGCATCTTGACCGAAGACACGCGGCTTGAGCGGGTACCCATTGCCGCCAACCTGCGCTATCCCGGCATTGATGAGCAGTTCTCGCCCGAAGCCATTGCCAGCGGTCAGCTGGACTTTCCGTTTGGCGACGACTTGCGCGTGCTGTATGAGCTGGCGCTGCGCCTAGTCGAGCAGCGCGGCAAAGCTGATCAGCAGGATCAGATCGACTACCTGTTCTTCGTCAAAGACGGACCGATTCGCATCGTGCCGCGCTTGCGTGGGGCACCGGTTGATCGCGTGGTGTCCGAGCTGATGATTTATGTAAACAGCGCCTGGGGCAAGCTGCTTGGGAATCGCGATATCCGTGCGCTGTTCCGAGTGCAAGAGGGCGGCAAGGTGCGGCTAAGCCTTTATCCGGCAGCGCACTTGTCGCTGGGCGTCTCGCAGTATCTGTGGGGCAGCTCGCCGCTGCGTCGCTACTGTGATCTGCTAAACCAGTGGCAGCTGGTGGCGCACCTGTATGGCGAGCCGCCTCCGTTTGAAGGTCGAGAGGCGGATCTGCAGACGATCATGCGTGACTTTGAGGCGCTGCACTCGGTCTACGACGAGTTTCAGCGCAACATGGAGCGCTACTGGTGCGTGCGTTACCTGCAGCAAGAGCAGCCAGAGCAGCTGACTGCCACGGTGCTGCGCGACAACTTGGTGCGCTTTGATACGCTGCCGCTGTGGCAGCGGGTGCCGTCGCTTCCCGAGCTGCCAGCGGGGACTCGTGTGAACTTGGAGATCACCAAGCTGGACGAGTATGAGCTGACGCTACACTGCGAGTATCGCGGCAAGGTGTGAAAGCGTGTCGCCCTCGGGTCGAGCAGCCTCTTTCAGATTAGGAGGCTTGGGGCGTGGGGGCGGCTGGGCTGCGGACTAAAAGCAGGAACTCTTCGTTGCCTGCGGGGCCTCGGATGGGGGACGAGGTGACGCCGATGACACTGCAGCCAAGTTCGGTAGCGGTTTGGATGCAGCGGTCGATGCACCACCGATGGAGTTGCGGGTCACGGACGACGCCGCCCTTTTCTACTTGGTCTTTGTCGACCTCGAACTGCGGCTTGATCAGCGTGACAATGGGTCGCTCGCCGGGGCCAACCGCAGCGCACAGCGCAGGCAAGATCAGCGTCTGCGAGATAAACGAGACATCACATACCGCCAGCTCTGGAACGAATGGCAGCTGCGCAGGGTCGAGGGTGCGAGCGTTGATGCGGTCTAGCACCACCACGCGAGGATCACTGCGCAGCGACCAAGCGAGCTGGCCATAGCCGACATCGACCGCGCAAACGCGGGCTGCTCCGGCTTGCAGCAGACAGTCGGTAAAGCCACCGGTTGACGCACCTACGTCGATGGCCGAGAGCCCTTGTACGGATAGTGCAAAGTGTTCCAGCGCATGCTGCAGCTTCAGTCCTCCACGGGACACAAAAGGCAGCGGACAGCTCTTGAGTGCCACTGGCGCTTCCGGTGGAATCAGCGTTCCGGACTTGCTCTGCACCTGGCCTGAGACCGTTACTTCTCCAGCCAAGATCAGGGCTTGCGCACGCTCGCGGGTGAGGCACAGACCGTCCTGCACCAGCCGATCATCCAGGCGCAGGCGCGAAGGACGTGGCGGCTTCGGCTCTGGCGCAGGCCGGGACTTTAGCGGGGGCACGTGCGAGGTCGACATCTGCTCGGGCTTGTACCTTTTGCAAGCGCTTTGGTGCAAGCGCGGAACTGCTGGCTGCATGAGATCTCTGCGACGAGGCTTGCCAGTATCTTGGTGACGGAGTGGCGTGGCCGCAGTCTCAATATGAAGCCGTGGCCCGGTCAGGAGGCGGCGAATCAGTAGCGACTGGTGGCGCACCCTCTGCGGGTGCTGTCGCCACGTACGCGGGCAATCAAGGGATAAGTTCCTAGAGGTGTGCCTGCTGGGATTTCAACTTCGGTCTGGTAGCTGCCGCTGGGGTCGGTAAATGTTCGTCCTAGCTGACGCGGTGCTGCGCCAGGAATCGCTAGCAGCAACACGACTTCCAGTCCCGCGGCAGAGCCACGAGGGGCCTGCACCTGACCGCGTACCGGGATTGCCATGCCGCGATAGATGCGCCGGGCCGCGCTTAGTGACAGCGAGACATGGGTGCTGACCAGTGGCTCTTGGCCCGAGCTTTGACGCTCGTCGGTGCTGTGCGTAATTTCGTCGGCAGGTAGTGCATCTAGCTCGATGGGCTCACTGCTGATGGCGCCGTCCTCACCTGAGCCGGAGCTTGATGTTCCGCTGGAGCCAGATCCTCCGTTTCCATCGCCACTTCCGCCTTTGCCACTGCCTTTGCTGCCATGATTGCCGCTGCTGCCTGTCTGGCTTGTTCCGGGTTCTTGGTTTCCGGTGTCTGCAGGGGACTTGCTGCCGCTGCTGGCATGATCTGGTCGATGATTTTTGGCTCGGTCTTCCGGGCCATCTAGCGCAGGTAAGGCGCCACCGGGGTCGCTACCCTTGTCTCCACCGCCCCCGGCTGCACTTGGGCTGCGCTTTGGCAAGCCAGATACTTTCGGGGCGGTCCCGCTTTGGAACGAGGGCGGTCGCTCAAATGGATCGCCGCCTTTTTCCTGATAAGCGACCTTCTTTTCCCCTTCCACGATGCGCTGCTGCAGCGGGGCGCCGCCTAGGTTGATGCGTCGCCAGTATCCTTTGCTCTCGCCTGGTAGTGGGATGTAGACCTCGACGAAGACGTGCAGCTCGTTTTCGACGTAGCGGGCGGGAATGCCGACGGCGTGCGCGGTGATGACGAAGGCATAGCCGCGATGTCGGCAAGCCCCTCGTTGCTGCATGGCCAGCTGTCGATATAGCGAACCGTTACGACCTTCTGGCTCTTCCAGCTCACCCAGCTGAAAGGCGCGAAAATAGCCGACCAAGCGATTGAGCGTCTCGGCATAGTCAGAGCTTGCGTCAGTACGTAGTCCGATGTGCCGGAGCACGGCCTTGGCTTCGTGCCCGATGCGGCGGGGTAGCTCTGGAACTAGCTCGGGCGGAACATCAGAGAGGCGAGGCTTGCCTGCTCCCTGAGGCCACAGTGCTCCGGCAAAGTAGCGAGGCTCGGCATCCACCAGATAGACCAAGCGATAGCGACCGCTCTGCGTCGCGGTGGCAAACAGGTTGTCCGCGCCATCGACAGCAAAGCGTACAGGAATGGCAGGCGTGGTCTTGTAGGACAGGATGCGCAGCCCGGCGGCTGGAGTGGGGATTGGCACCTGCTTGCCAGCGACGAAATCGACGACCACCGAGCCATAAAAGGGGTCGCGTCCGCGCTGCACGGGTCGTTCTTCTACCAAGACCGAATGAGACTCGGGATGACGCTGATAGAGAGCGCCATCCTCTCCAACGGCATCCACCGAGGTCATACGCTTGTAGGGGAAGACGGCGGGGTTAAAGACCTCGTGGTAGATACGCTCGCCGGGCGCTTCGGGGCCAGTGGCTGTGTCGGGGAGGACGCGGCTGCGCCGACCCGGAGGAGGATCGAAGCCCGGAGGTGGAGCCCCACTTTGCAGTGGCAGGTTCATCGGGGCTTCGGTGGAATAGATTTGCTCGTTTTTCTCTGGCAGCCGCCCTTCTGTCGGGGCTGCGATAAGTCCATCGCTGGCCACAACCGCATCCGGAAGCGCGCGCGAGTCTTGGCCTTCTTTGCGGCAGGTTGCGTCCTTACAGCGCAGCTGCGGGACGACGATACGCTCGTGCAAGACCGGCTCTGCGAGGGCTGGTGAGCCGCCGATAGACAGCGTCTGCAGGCACAGCGCCAAAACGCCCCAGCGAACCAGGCCTTGCAGATGTCGCCGTGGGACTGCGCGGGTATGGCTTGGGGCAGGCTTGTGGCTTAGCCGTAGCTGCGGCTGCGCTTGTTCGGGGTCATGCTGGTCCCCAGGCAAGTTGCCGAGCGGGTCCGCTTCCATGAATTGATCATATGCCAGCTCCCGGCGCAGAGCGCACGCTTCATTGCCTAGCCCCTCTGACGCAAACGCAAGAGGTGATAGCATGCGCCCATGCTCCGCATCCCTGAGATCGCCAGCGCGCTGTGCCGCAAGACCCCTCTTCTGTGGGCCGCACCGCTGGGCTGTTATATCAAGCTGGAGTCGCTGCAGCGGACTGGCTCGATCAAGCTGCGAGGTGCTGCGGTCAAGCTGGGGCGCATGTCGCCGATGGACCGTGCCTCGGGCGTTATTACTGCTTCCGCTGGGAACCACGGGCTGGCGCTGGCTTGTGTCGGTCAGCGTCTGGGCGTGTCGGTGCGTGTGGTCATGCCCGAGACCGCCCCGCGCTGCAAGCGTGAAGGCATCTCAAGTTTTGGCGCAGAGATTGTTCGACACGGCAACAGCTACGACGAAGCCGAGAAGATGGGGCGACGGCTGGCGGCGCTGCGGGATGCGCTGTTTGTATCGTCGTTTGACGACTCAGATGTGATTGACGGCAACGGCGCGTGGCTGGGTCGCGAGCTAATCGAGCAGTGCCCAGAGCTGACGCAGGTTGTGGTGCCGATTGGTGGCGGTGGGACGGCTGCCGGCTTGGCGCAAGAGCTCTGTCCCGAGGGCTACAAGGTCGTCGGTGCTTCGGCGGTGGCGCAGTGCGCGATGTCAGAGTCCTGCCAGATTGGTCGCGCCCTGACGGAATACCCAGGCAGCCGCACCATCTGTGAAGAGCTAGAAGGTGGCGTCGGCTGGCGCAGCTACCGCGCCGTGAAGCGCTACGTCGAGCACATCCATCTATGTTCGGAAGATGACATCATGGATGCGGTGGTCTTCGCCTATCACCAGCTGGGCTTGGTCATTGAGCCGTCTGCGGCAGTAGTGATTGCGGCGGCACGAGCTGGCAGCATCGAGCTTGGACGCGGCACAGTGCTGGTGATAAGCGGCGGCAACATCGACAGTGACGTGCTGAATCGCTGGCTGGCCGCGCCTTCGCCGCGCTCGGTGGGTAGCCTGACCGATAGCCGCTAAGGCGTCTTCAGACCGGCGGGTGCTTGGTCGAGGCGCAGGATTGGATAGCGATCCTGCTCTTGATCAAACGAGGGATGGCGCATGTAGAAAAAGCGCAGCCGGGCCGCTGGGCTGCGCGCAAACGCTGGGTCTTGCAGCTGCTTTTGAAACGCAGCGGCGGTGGCTTGGTCGCGGGCCAGCAGCTGCTCAGCCACCTCTTCAGCCACGTAGTCTTCCATGTATTCCTTTTGCTCAAACATTGCGTTGAAAAAGCCCCATGCCAGCAGGGAGTCGAGGCCGGTCGGCTCAAGCAGATGAAGTAGCAGCCTGCCACCGGGCTGTGCTACCGGCACCAGCAGAGAGCCGGGCTGGAGCGACACCGACTCTGGCTGATAGCGACCTTGCACTTCAACCAGCTGGCGGCCTTCGTAGGGCTCGGGCTTGAAGGTACGGCTTAGCGCGCGAAAGACCTGGGCCTGGACTTGCGGCGTGGCTGCTGTGCCTGCTGGCTGCTCAGGTACAACCTGGAACCGGAGTCCGTGTAGACGCAGCTTGCTGCTGACCAGCGCTGCATACTGCGGTGGCACCAGATACCCAAAGCCCGGCGCAGTGACACTGGTCTTGGCCTTAAGTCCGGCATAAAACGGGATCTGCCAAGTCTGCGGACGGCTTGGGTCGTAGCGGATGCGTCGTCCCCCAGAGATTGGCGAGACATCCACCGTAAAAGCATAGCCGGGAAACTGCAGCGGCTGCGGGGGGCCGTCCTCGGCAAACTCCAGCGGCACGGTCTGCATGGGCAAGCGTAGGTCATCTTGGTCGGCTTGCTGCGCGGTCTTTTGCCAGCGCGGGCCCTGGGCTGCCGCTTCAATAAGAAGCGCGTGCAAGACCTTCTGGGTGCTAGCGACGCGCTCCTTGTAGGGCTTCCAGGAG
>JAGNNG010000172.1 GCA_017990795.1 Deltaproteobacteria bacterium | reverse complement strand
GGACGCTCTAGGTGCAGCTCGTACAGCTCGCCCAGCTGGAAGCTGATCATGATCTGGGTCTCGATGTCGCGCTCGCTGCGCTCCGTCAGACCCGCCTGGTTCGACTCAATCTGCGAGAGCTGACGCTCCAGCACCTCAGCCAGCGACTCAGAGTCGCCCGACTGCGTATAGATCTTCTCCAGGGCTCGCAGCGCGCGCATCGTCGTGGGCATCGACGACACCGTCTCCGGCTCGGCCAGGATGCGGCGATACGTGGCGGCGGCAGCTCCGCGCTCACCCAGCTTGTTCTCTTCCACCGAGGCGGTCTTAAACAGCACCTCGATGCGCTTGTGACCGTCGCTGGCCAGCTCGGTGCGGCGGCGATAGATGCCTAGCAGCTCGGGGAAGCGCTCCTGCGCCGAGAAGATCTGCTCCAGCGAGCTCATGGCTTCTTCGTCGCTGGGCAGCCGCTGCAGCACTTGCTCCCAGTAGCCGCGCGCGTCGTCGAGTCGCTGCAGCTTCAGCTGCGACCACTGTGCCAGCAGCCGCAGTCGTGCCGTCTTGTTGTCACCGTCGGGCAGAGTCGCCACTTGGCGGGCGTAGATGGCAACCAGGTCGCTCCAGGTGTCGGCTTCCCCGGCCAGGCGCAAAAGCTCTGCTTCCAGCTTCAGGCGCGGCTTAGAGTCCAGCGCCTCCGCCTCGCGAATGGCATAGGCCTTGGCCAGCCACGCAAACGCCAGCGGCTTGGCGCCCAGCTTTTGCTCGGCCAGCTCGGCCAGGCTGTGCTGCAGCTGCAGCCGCGCGGCATCGTCGCTGGCATGACCCAGCTGGATCTCGTACATCGCCAGCAGGCGCGGCCACTTCTCGGTCTGCTTATAAATTGGCACCAGCGCCGTCGCTGTCGCCAGGTTCTTGTCGTCGACCAGCAGGATGCGCTCGTAGGCTTTTTGCGCGCGCTCTTGGCTGTGCAGATCGGTCTTGGCGACCTTGGCGGCCCGTAGGTACAGGTCGATCTTGGTCGCCGAGCTCTCGACGCGCTCGGCCAGGGTCAGCAGCACCTCGCACAGCTCGTCCCACTGCGCTTGCTGGCCGTACAGCGTCTCCAGCTCGTCGTACTGACCGGCCTGGCCGTACAGCTCGCGCAGGGTGCGCATCGCCTTTTGGTGCGACGGCTGCAGCCGGATGATCTCGCGATAGACCTCGACGGCCTGCGCGGGGGCAAACAGCTTCTCGGCCAGCAGCGTGCCGATGCGCTCCAGGTGCGCGACCTGGTTCTTGACGTCTTTGGTGCGCGTCCGCTGCCGAGAGATGATCTCGATCAGCGCCGGCCACCGCTTCTCACGATCGTATAGGGCCGAAAGCGCCGTCAGCGCCGCCTCGTCGCCCTCGTCGTGCTCTAGCAGGCGATTCCAGATCGCGATGGCTTCGGCGTTGTCGCCCAGGCGGTCCTGCGCCAGCTTGGCCAGCTCGACCAGGCGGTTGCGCAGCTCTTTTTTGCGCGCGGCTTCGTCGGGGATGCGCTCGGGATGCGCTTCCATCACGTCGATCTGTCGACGCTCAAGGTCTAGCAGTGGGCGCCAGCTGCGGCGCTTGTTGTAGATGTCGCGCAGCCTGACCACCGTCTCGGCATCGTCCGGATCGATGGCGTACAGCTCTTCCAGCGGCTTGACCGCCTGGTTGTGGTTTGAAAACTTCTCAATCCACAGCTGGGCGACGCGCTTTAGCAGCCGTGCCTGCTCGGTGCGAGCGCTGGGCAGCGTCGACAGCTCGGGCGCGCTGTTTTTGACCCACTCGCCGATTAGATCCGCCTTGCGCTGCAGTACGCCGATGAGGTCGTTCCAGCGACTCATCGCCTCGTACTTTTGCGCCAGCGCGTCGAGCGCCACCAGGTTGCTCGGCGACAGCTGCAAGATGGTGTTAAAGGTCGTAATCACCATCGCGTCGAGCTTGAGGCGATCGCGATAGATGGCGACCACTTCTAGCAGTCGCTCAATGCGCTGCTGCAGCTGCGCGGGGTCGTCTTTGGACAGCGCCTCGGCCTGCTCCTTGAGCATCTCGAGCAGCGCGTTCCACTTCTCGGTCTTGGTGTACAGGCGCTTGAGCGCCGCGCTCGCCTCAGGATGTCCGGGCTGCTGCTTGAGCACCGACTTCCAGATGTCGATCGCCTTATCGAGTCCGCCCGCCGACGCCTCGGATACCAGCGCCATCTCGACGCCGAGCGCCAAGCGACGCGGGCCGTCGTGCTCAACCTTCTGCGCCTGGGTCAGGATCTGCAGCAGCTTAGAGCTATCGTCCGCGCTCGGCTTGCCGCCGCCACGACCGCCGTGGAAGGCGCGGTAAAAGTCCAGCATCTCTGGCTGCGCAGCGTCGACCTTGCGGACGCGCTTGTAGTACTCGTCGGCTTGCTCAAAGTTGGCCAGCTTGTGCCAGTACAGCCGACCGATCTCTAGGATCGTCTGCGTCTCACTCTCGGTTCGCTGGCGGGCTTTTAGAGCCTGCTCATACAGCTTGATCAGCGCCGGGTAGTCTTTCTTCTCGGTGTACAGCGCCACCAGCGCCGCCAGAGCCCGCCCGTTAGCGGGGTCGATGCTCAGCGCTTTTTTGTGCGCTTCGACGGCAGACTCGCTGTTTTTCAGCTCTTTGATGTACAGGTCGGCCAGGCTCAAGAGCGCCGCGACACGCTCTTCCTTGGTCGCGGCACTGTCGGAGCGCTGCTCGTAGACCTTGATCAGCTCGGGCAGGCGGCGCGCGCTGCGGAACAGGCGCTCCAGGTGCTGCGAGGCGCGACGGTTACGCGGCTCAACGGCCAGCGCCTTGTTCCAGGATGCTTCCGCATCGCCGGTGGTGGGGCTGTGCTTGGCGTAGATCTCGCCGATGTTGGTGAGCAGGCCCGTCGTCAGCTGACGATCGGTGGACACCTTGGCCTCGTCGGCGAACTTCTTGACGATCTTTTGCCAGTTGCCCGCAACCATCTCTAGCTGCGACAGCGCGTCCTGCGCCGCTTCGTGATCGTCGACCAGCGCCAGCGCTGCATTAAGCGCCGTCGTCGCATCGGCATCGCGCAGCAAGTCGTCACTGAAGACCTTGGCCTTCTCGGTCAAAAGATCAGCGCGCTCGCTGGCAGCCGTGACTAGGCCGCTGTCGAGCGTCGCGTCGCAGAGCGCAATCCACAGCTCGGCATCACCGCGCTCGCGACATCGCTTCAGCGCCTCTAGCAGCGCTGTCTTGGCACTGGCCTGCGCTTCTGTGCTGCCTTGCGCGGCCTGCTTGGCCTGCGCTGCCACTTTACCCAGTGCGTCCGCTTGAGCGGGGTCTGTCTCAAGTGTCGCTAGAGCCTGCACGATTTCGTTCATAGTGTATGCGCCTCACGTCGGGGTCACAGAAAAGCCCGGCCTGATAATACCCTCTGAAAGAGGTCCAGTTCAAGCCGGTTTCTGCGGCCTAGCGGGCTTTGGGGCGCCGCCGATTTTTTGGGCGCACCCAGCGCTAACCCCTAGGCAGGCCCTACGAATTTTTGGACCGACCTTCCGCGAGTAGCGCCAGCGGTCGCTGGCATAGACGGGGCAGACCCGGAGCAGCCAGAAGCCCCCAGACTGAGCCCAGCGCTTTGGCCAGCGCTTTGGCTAGGGGCCCTGTGGGTTTTATGGTTGGGCCTAGCTAGGGCCTGACTGGAAGCTCAAAAACTGTATGCAAGATTTCCTATTTTTAGTCGCACTCATAGCCAGCCCTGGCCGACGGAGAGCGACCCAAGCAGGAATGGCCACACTGCCTAAAAAATAGGCGGTTACAGCAAAGTCCACAGCGGGCGCGGCTCTAGGACATCTGCCCACATAGTTATTCACAGGTTATCCAGTGCGACATGGGGAGCCAGCAGCCCTAGCTGTGGGTTGCTTGGACCCAAGACACCGACGTAAGACCTAGGAATACCCGTTCAGGTGGGAGATGTATGGGAAGCGCCGCGAAGCTAGGTGGATGTCTACTTTGCTAGGGCTAGCTGCGCTTGTGTCTGGGGACTGTAGGTGGATGGGGGCGGGTGGCCGCGCGGGCAGAGGCGGGGGTCCTGTGCTAGGTCGAGAGCGGCTAGGCGGTGTAGCGAATGGGCTGGCCCATGGCGAACCAGGGCCGGTGTGGTGGCGCAGCTTGCGGCGTTGCTTGGGCGTGCTGGGCGCGGGCGGCAGGGTCTTGGTTAAAGAACGCGCACAGCAGGGCGTACAGGTCTGGGTGGTGCTCGCGCAGGTGGCTTGCGTCTTCAAAGAAGCTCTCGACGGCGACCGCGAACAGCTCGGCTTCGTTTTTCAGGCCGTAGGGCGACAGCACCGACTGACCGACTTGCAGGCGCTGGCGCTCGTGCTCTAGCTGCTGCTGCCAGCGGCGGGCTTCGCCTGAGGACAACAGGCCCGGGACGCCGTGCGCCCGACCCTCGGCACCGATGAAGTCTAGGACGTGGGCAAACTCGTGGATGCCGACGTGGTGCGCGGGGCTGCGCGGCTGGGCGTGGTTACTCCAGAAGGCTGGGAAGGCGGCGGCAAGGACACCATGCTGCGTCGGGAAGCTGCTTTCGAGCGCGTCCAGGGCAAACAGGATGGGTCCCTGCGCGTGGACCATGCCGATGGTGTGGCCGTGGCCGTCCATCGAGTACGTCTCTTCGGCAAAGGCGGTGGGATAGACCACGATGTCGCGGACCGTGGGCAGTCGCCACTCGGGTCGGCCCAGCAGCAAGGTGGCGGCGCTGGCGGCGATGAGCACGCGATGCTCGTCGGTGATTGCGAAGTTGCTGCCCGCGTGGTGACCGCTTTGTCCGGGCAGACCTTGCAGCGCGTAGATGCGGTGCTCACCCAGGAAAATCTGGATCTCGGTCTCGAAGCGGCGGCGCTCATCCCCTGCTAGCTGCGAGTACAGCTGCACCCGGCGCTGCAGGATCTCACGCCACGCATCGGGGAACGGAGCGGCCATCAGCTGACGACGGCGGCGCTCGCGGCGACTGGCAATCGCGTAGTAAACAAGGCCAGCCAAGATGCCCAGCGGACCGAGCAGCCGAGGAATCGCGGGCACTGACAGCAGCGCTACCACCGCCGCCGCACCGACGAGGACCGCCAGGATGCGATAGTCGCGCAGCGCATCGGGCAGCCCGGCTTTATCGGGGGGCGGTGTGGGCTTGCTGTGCAGCGCGCGTGCGAGGCGCTGCCACAGACTGGCTTGGGTGACCAAAAGCGGTGGGGTCTTGGGCTGCGCGACCGGGGAGGCAAGGCTCTGCAGGGGATGGCTCTCAGAGTCGCCCTGGTCGGGATGGTCCGTGCTGCTT
>JAGNNG010000171.1 GCA_017990795.1 Deltaproteobacteria bacterium | reverse complement strand
ACCGTGCGCGCAATGGCCACAAAGCTGGCCGCCGTCTCCGCCGAGATTGGCGTCGCTTCCCCGCGTGAGCGCTCGATCGCCGAGACCTTCACCTGCGGATCATCCACCGCCGCCCGCACATGCGCCAGCACTTGCTCGGTCGTATCGCCCGGCAAGACCCGAAAGTTGATGGCCGCGCGCGCCCGCTGCGGCAGCACATTGTCTTTCGGACTGCCCTCTATCATCGTCGCTGCAGTCGTCGTCCGCACCATCGCCGCGGTCGAGTGCCCCTGCAGCAGTTGGCCAAGCAGCACCGGCCTTAGCAACCAGGTATTGGTAAACACCAGCTTCAGCGGCTGCGGCATCTCTGGCCCCAAATACTCAAACAAAAGGCTCGCGGGTGGACGTAGGGCTGCGGCCATCTGCTGGTCTTCAACGCGACGCACCGCGCGACTCAAAATCCCCACGGCAGAGTGAGCTGGAGGCATCGACGAGTGACCGCCCGCGCTCTCCACCGTCAGCTCGACCGTTAGATAGCCTTTCTCGGCCAAGCCAATCAGCGCCACCGGTGCGTGGATGCCCGGCAGGATGTCTTGGGTAATCGCCATTCCCTCGTCGAGCACGAAGTCCAAGTGAACGCCCCGCTGCTGCAGCAGCTCACTTATCTTTTTCGCCCCGAGTAGACCTGACAGTTCCTCGTCGTGACCAAATGCAAAATAAATAGTGCGGCGGGGCTTCCAGCCTGTGCGAGCCAGCTGTTCTGCGGCCTCTAGCATCGCGACAATGTTGAACTTGTCGTCGAGAGCCCCGCGTCCCCACACAAAACCATCTGCCACCGCACCGGAAAATGGCGGCTGCGTCCACCGGCCTTCCGTGCCAGCTTCCACGGGAACCACGTCTTGGTGCGCCAGCAAGAGGTAAGGCTGCGCGCCTACGTCTTGGCCTTTCCAGGTGTACAGCAGGCTCATGTCACTCACGCGCTCTAGCTGCGCGGCGGCATGAAACGAGGGAAAAGTCTGCTGCAAGTAGGCCTGCATCGCTCGCAGCTCATCCGTCGCTGGAGGCTGTCCTTCTTGCGACACGGTCTTAAACTGCAGCACCCGCCCAAGTCGCTGCGCGGCCTGCTGCTGCTCGGATTCAGACAGCGCCGCAACTGCTGCTGGCACCACTGCAACCTGCCGCGACTTCGTAAGCGCCGACTTCCCACCAAGTACCGCAACCAAGCCAGCCAGCAGCAGCCCAGAGGCGACCAAGGCCTTGCGTACAAATTTCATAACTCAGAGCCTAACGCAGGACGCCGCAGAGCCAGCGAAATGAAAAATGCAGAGCCTAAGCCGCGTGGCTACAGCCGCATCTCGGCGTCGTTCATGCGCTCTGGAAACAAGACTTTGTGGACCAGATTTAGCGCGGAAAAAGCTGTTGCGCGACGGACTTGCTCGCGATCACCGGGATAAAAAATCTTGCGCGTCACAGTTCCCTCGGGGCCTGCCACGGCCAAATGCACTGTGCCCACTGGCTTTTCTGGCGACCCACCGCCCGGACCCGCCACACCAGAGACAGCCACCGCATAGGTACTGCCCAGCAGTCGCCGAGCGCCCTCCGCCATCTGGATCACGGTCGCCTCACTGACCGCGCCGTGCGCTTCAAGTGTCTGTGAGTGAACCCCCAACACCTGCATCTTCACTTCGTTGGCGTAGGCGATCACCCCGCCCAGAAAGTACGCAGACGATCCCGCTACAGCCGTCATCAGCTGGCCGATCATGCCGCCGGTGCAAGACTCGGCGGTGACTAGCGTGGCCCCCCGAGCTTGTAGTTCCCGACCCAGGACGATCGGAAGCTCGGCATCATCGTGGCTGTACAGCGCAGCACCCAGGCGACGCCGCAACTCTGGGTCCAGTCGAGCCAGCGCGGCTTGGGCTTGCGCAGTGTCGCTAGCGTAGATTCGGACGGTCACGATCACCTCAGGAAAGGCGATTCGGTAGTGAACGGTCGCCACCGGTGAAGCAGCAGCCCCATCCACATCTGCAGTCTGAATCGCCTGATTGCCAAGCGGCGCAGCTTCGAGCACGTCCACGGATTTCAGCAGGCCCGCCAGGCGATCATCGACGGCAGACTCGCCAAGGCCCAAGCTCCGATAGACCCGCGCGGCCACGATCGCCCGCCGCCCAGCCTGCGTACCTACCAGCGCTCGCAGTCGAGGCAGTGCCTCATCGGTAAAAATCTGCTTCATCTCGCGCGGCACGCCAGGCAAAAAGAAGAGCTGCGCGCGATGCTCTGCACCAACGCCATCAGCAGCCAAAGGGTGCTCCAGCTGAAACCCCGGAGCCATGCCGACCCCATTGGCCAGCACCGTCGCGCCAGCAGGCACACGCACCTGCCGCAGGTTGTTTGAGCTCGGCGTAACTTGTCTCGCCGCAAAGCGCGCCCGCATCCGTGACTCGTGCGCTGGCTCAAGCACTGGCTGCACCCCAAGCAGCGAGGCCGCCACATCCACGGTCAGGTCATCCGTCGTAGGCCCTAGGCCCCCCGAGACGATCACGACATCCGAGCGACTGGCCGCAAGCCTGAGCGCGCCCAAGATCTCTCCGTGATGATCATTGGCCCCCTGACGAAACCGGACATGGATGCCTAGCTGGGTTAGCTGCTCGCCGATCCAGGCAGCATTGCTGTCGATGATCTCGCCTCGGTTTAGCTCGTCACCCAGGGTCACGATCTCGCCCCGCAGGACACGACGCGACTGGCTACCACTCTCTAGCGACTTGTGAGTCATACAAGTTGGATGCTATTCGGCTCCGTAAGCCTTCGCCAAGCTCTCATTCCTCGCTGGCCCTGGCCCGTAGGCTTCGCTTTCGCTACAGGCTTTCGAGTTTTTGCTCCGTTTTTTAAAAAAGAGGTCGCTTACAAGTTTCTAAAATTCACAAGAATATTCTCGCGGCTCGTCCGCCACTTAGCTGCCTCTGAAGTGGTGACAAAAGGCCCCGTTGACATATTCGAGGGCGTTGGTAGAGTCCTAATCTGCGCGGTCATTTAGGAAACCGAGCGCCTCTACCCATGAAGATCCGCTACGCTGCCAAGACAGATCCCGGAATGAAACGGACGCAGAATGAGGACTACTTCCTTCTTGTGGAGGATGAGCAGCTCTTCATCGTAGCGGACGGGATGGGTGGCCATGCCAAGGGCGAAGTTGCCTCGAAGCTGGCTGCCGAAACGCTGCAGGAGTTTTACCGGCGGACAAAAGACGAAGACGCCACCTGGCCCTATAAAATGGACCGGCAGCTATCTTACGTCGAAAATCGCCTGGTCTGCGGCATTAAACTGGCCAACTGGAAAGTTCACGAGTCGGCCACCAAAGACCCGATGTGCAAAGGCATGGGCACCACCATGGTGACATGCATGCTCAGCGGCGAAAAAAGCTACTTCGCTCACGTCGGTGACTCACGCGGATATCGACTGCGGGGATCGCACATCCAGCAGATGACGCGGGATCACAGTCTCCTTGAGGACTACAAGGAGGCCAAGCCCGACATGACCGAGGAAGAGCAGCGGAACTTCCCGCACAAAAACGTCATCACGCGTGCCCTTGGTATGCGCGAGACGGTGCAGGTCGATATCCGACATGACGTCCTTCAGCACGGCGATACCATCCTGATTTGCTGCGATGGTCTCACCGGTATGCTCGAGGACCAGAAGATGCTTGAGATCGTAAACAATGCCGGCGAAGACCTGGAAAAAGCGGTCACCGACCTTGTCGATCAAGCCAACAAGAACGGCGGCGTGGACAACATCACCGTCATCTTGATGCGCTGCTACGCAAGCTAGCCCTCGCTCCGCGCCTCACAGTGAGCCTACGCCTTTCAGGCAGCGGCTAATCGTGCTGCTGCACGAATCCAACTCGATATCACCACAGCCTTGCGTGACTCCTCCGGCGCGAATTCTTTTTGCGCACGCATAGACATCCCCATTCAATTTTTCCTAAATTGTCTGCATACCTGTTTCAGAGGAGCGGACATTGGCAACTACATTCGGAGACACGTCCTATGACGTGATTGTGGCTGGCGGCGGCCCGGCTGGCTCGACGACAGCAAGCTTCTTGCGCAAGCATGGCCGTAGCGTCCTTGTGCTTGAGCGAGAGCAGTTTCCCCGTTTCCACATCGGCGAGTCGCTACTGCCCTGCTGCGGCGAAATCTGGGACGAGCTGGGCCTCAAAGAGCAGATGGAGAAGTACTTCATCCTCAAGCCCGGTGCCCGCTTCATCCACAACGAGTCCGGCGCCGAGTACACCTACTACTTCTCCAACGCCATCCGCCCCGATCATCCGCACGCCTACGAAGTCCCGCGCGCCGAGTTCGATCACATCCTGCTCAAAAAGTCTGAGGAGCTCGGAGCCGAGGTCCGCTACCAGACCGAAGTCCGCGACGTTGCCTTCCTGGACGATCGGGTGCGCGTGCAGGCCCAGGGCCCTAGCGGCGAAGCGTACGCCGTCGAAGCCCAGATGTTCGTCGATGCCACCGGTCGCGACACCTTCCTGGGCGGTCGCTTCGGGCTCAAGCACGCCGACGATCTAGTCACCACCAACGTCGCCTGCTTTACCCACTACGAAAACTGCAACCGCCAGAGCGGCAGCGACGAGGGCAACATCTCGATCGTGCTGTTTAACGGCGGCTGGTGGTGGTTTATCCCGTTCCGCGGCAACGTCACCTCGATCGGCTGCGTGCTGCAGAAGGACTTTACCCGCGATCGCAAAGGCCTCTCGGCAGAGGAGATATTCCACGCCGCCCTGGCTGAGACCGAAGCGATGCAGAAGCTGCTGGCTGGCGCCACTCGTGTACGTCCGGTCGGCACCACAGGCAACTGGTCATATCGCTGCAGCCAGTACTACGGCGATCGCTTCCTGATGGTTGGCGATGCTGCAGCCTTCATCGACCCGCTGTTTTCCACCGGCGTCCTGATGGCGGTCCAAGGCGGACGCTTCGCTGCCAACGCGATCCAGCAAGGCTTTTTGGCCAAAAACCTGTCCGCCGAGCAGTTTGCGCCCTATCAGCAGCAAGCGATCCAAGGTGCCGATCTGTTCAAGCGCCTAGTCCACGAGTTCTACGGCGAAAGCCTGCGCAAGCTCCTAGTCCACTCTGCCGCGCATGAGACTACGCGCTCTGCGATCACCAGCCTGCTGGCGGGCGATGTTTACCGGCCAGCGATGTGGCACAGCTTCCTGCGCGAAGGCTTTACCCGCCACGTGGCCGACGACGGCTCGATTCCACGAAGCCGCCGCGCCTAAGTCGTCCTTCGACCAAGCGTTCCCGCTGC
>JAGNNG010000170.1 GCA_017990795.1 Deltaproteobacteria bacterium | reverse complement strand
ACCCAGCGCAGCGAGGGTCCAAGCTGCAGCTGCGTACAGAGCTGTCGCGCCCATCGCCCCGGCTTATTGGTCGCGACCGCTTGTGGAATGACAGCCGGCAGCGCAGCCAAAGTCTCGCGCACCTGAGGATAGACCTGCGTGCGCTCGCATAAGTGCTCGGTGTAGTGATGGCGGAAGCGCGCCAGCGTTTCGTCGGTCTGAGTCAGCTCGCCTCCCGCTGCCAGCAGCGCCCGCTCGATCAGTGTCCGCTGGCCGTCGCCCACCATCCTGCGCACGGCGGGCTCGTCATGCGCGGGCAATCCCACGTCGGCAAGAGCCAGCCCCAGCGCCAAGGTCAGGTCCGGAGCCGAATCAATCAGCGTGCCATCCAGATCAAAAAGGATCAGAGCATAGGAACCTAAAGACTCGACGTGCCCAGCTGGTGGGCGGCTGTCGTTTGTAAACATTGTTTCTGCACTCCTCGACACAAAAGGTGGCGTTACTAGCCTAAACTAGCGATAAAATGGGCTGCGACCTGATGCAAGCCCATCCTCCGCATGCTGGGACCAGCGGCCCCATCTTGATGGCTGCCGCGAGAGCTGCTCGGGCGCAATCTGTCTACCCACTCTCTTTCAGCAGACCTGTCTGCCCAATTGACGACATACGGAATTAGTGAGGAATCAGCGATGAAGTCTCCGACGAAGATTTTTTCTCAGTCAGCTATCACTGCTGACGCCCCAGCCTACCGTACAAAGTCGCGCGCGCCTCGCCGCAATCGCCTGGGTTCTGGCGGCTTGCTCGCTGGTGGCTTTATCGCCGCGGCTTCGACCGCGATGCTGCTTACCGGCTGCCCAGGAGACTCGCAGCTGAGTGGCGATGGCGGCCAAACCGCGGATATGTCAGCAAACAGCGACGGTGGCGGCGACATGGCCTCGGTGCTGCCACAGCTTCCGGGCTGCAGCAAAGATCAGTGGTGCTGGCTCTCGCCGCAACCTCAGGGCAACCTCCTGCGCTCGGTCTGGGGAGCTTCCGGCTCGGACGTGTGGGCAGTAGGCGACGACGGAACGACGCTGCACAACACCGGCCAAGGCTGGCAGCCCATCGTTAGCCCCACCAGAAATTCGCTTTACGCCATCTGGGGAACCGCGGCCAACAATATCTTTGCCGTCGGTGACCGCGCCACCATCCTGCGCTACGACGGCAGCAAGTGGACGCAGCTTAGCCTCTCGCCAACCGATGCGGCTGGAGTCTCCGGGCTCTACTCCATCTGGGGATCCGGTGCGAGCGATGTCTGGTTTGTTGGCGCAAGCGGCGTCGCCATCCGCTGGGACGGCACCAAGCTGACCAAAGTAAACACCACCGACAAGACGGTACTCCGCGCCATCTGGGGAACCGGCCCCACCAGCGTCTACGTTGCCTCTGCCGTCGCCACGGGCATCCAAGTTCAGAAGTGGAATGGCAGCAGCTGGGCTGTCTCGGGCCCGATTATCAACACCACTTCGCAGCCAACGGCAATGTGGGGCACCGCCGATAATAACTACTTCATCACCACGGCTGGGTCGGATATCTGGCGCAGCGATGGAGCCATGTTTACGCGCGTAAATCCATCCGACCGTTATGCAGTCAACGGCTTGTGGGGCGTGGGCGGCGAGATTTACGCCGTCGGTGACGTCAAGTTTACAGACACCGTAAATAAGGATGCCACGCTGCGCCAGGGCATCTTCATGCGCTGGAACGGCACCACGTTCATGCCCATCGCGAACGCTCCTCAAGTTGCCATGTACGGCATCTGGGGTAGCTCGCCCACGGACATGATTGCCGTCGGAGCAAGCGGCACCGTCATCCGTTACAACGGCGCCGCGTTCTCTAGCAGCAACACCCTTGCCGAGCCGCTTACCGGCGTAAATGGACCCATCACGGGCATTCGCGGCACCGGCAACAGCGACCTTGTAGCCGTCGGAGACTGGGGTACCACAATGCGCTGGAACGGCAGCAACTGGACCAGCGTCGCCAACGATACCCACCTGCGCTTCCGAGACTTAAGCGGTACGGATACCTCGATGTTCGCGGCAGCCCTGCAAGACAACCCAATGGCCACCGAGCCGCGCATCTTCCGCTGGACCGGCAGCGCCTGGATGACCGAGACCATCCCGACCACCAAAGACATGCGCGCAGTCTGGGCCGATGCCACCCAAGCCTTTGCGGTCGGCGTCAGTGACACCATCATCCGTCGCTCCGGCGGAACCTGGACCCTGGCAACCGTGCAAAATGCCAACCAGACCACGCTCCGAGGTGTCTACGCGATTGATGCCAGCAACATCTGGGTCGTAGGCGGCGGCGGCAGCGGTGCCAGCGAGACCAATGTCGCGGTCTACCCGCCCAAGGTCCTATTCTCGGCCAACGGCACCGCATTCCAGCCAGTAGCGGTTCCAGTGACACAGCGCATCCTGCGCAGCGTGTGGGGCTCCGCAGCAAACGACGCCTGGATCGTTGGCGACGACGGCACCTTGCTCCGGTGGGATGGCAATGCCTGGACCGCTGTGGCCAGTCCGTCGCTGTTCTCACTGCGCAAGGTATGGGGCACCGGAAAGAATGACGTCTGGGCCAGCGGCGACGGTGGCACCTTGATGCACTTTGACGGCCAGACCTGGAGCCTGCAAGACACCGGCACCAGCCTTCCCATCACCAGCATCTGGGGAATCGGCAAGACCGTCTATGCCACGGGCTTTGGCGGTGCAGTGCTGCGCAAGACCCAGCCCTAGACTCAGCCAATGGGGATGCCCGCCAGGAAGCATCCCCGCATTTTTCCTCTGTAGCCGCTTCGGCTAGCACTTCTCTTCATCCAAAAAGTAAGCGTTACTCGCCAGCAGACTGACTGATGCCGGACGCGGGCTCCCAGCTTGGGTCTCGACCTTCCCGCGCGTCCACTCCGCTGGTGGCACAGGCGGGCTGACGGGTGCATCGGCGCATGACTCACAAACCTCAGGGAAATAGGATGTCGAAAAAGAACCGTACTCTGCATCAACTGCCCCTCATCGTCCCGACGCTGCTGCTGCTTTCAGGTTGCCCAGAGCAGCCGGTTCCACCTGGCGCCGGACTTAGAGACTCCGCGCTGCAGGCATCACCGGCAGAGCAAGCCGCTGCAACTGCTGCTGCAGAAGCCGCCGCACGCGCGCAGCTTCTAACCAACCTGACAACTGAGCTGGTCAAAAAGCACGGTGAACCAGCGCGTCCGCGCATCGAGCAAGGACTGAAGCAGGTCTCGTCTCTATGGCGCAAAGAGGACGGTGACCTGGCGGCGTTTGTCCGCGCCCACTTCTACGCCGAGCCACAGCTGCTGGCGGACTCGCTTACGCGCTTAGAAGCTGCGATGGAACAGCTCGATGGTCACATGAATGAGATCAGTCGCGAGCTAAGACGAAACACCGACACCGACGTGGGCCCCCTACTGCCAGTCGACGAGCTAACCGGCAGCATCGACCCTGCGGCCCACCTGATTGAGGACTTGTTTGATAGCAAGCTGGCGTTCGTGGCGCTGCTCAACTGGCCGCAGACCACGCTGGCGCAGCGCCTGGCGGAGGGCGAAAAGTACAGTCGCGAGCAGTGGGCGGCCACGCGTCTAACTGGCCGCTTTGCCCGTCGCGTGCCCGGTCCCGTGCAGCAAAAAATCGCGCAGACCGTCGCGGCTGGTGAGCGCTACATCGCTAGCTACAACCTGTGGATGCATCACCTACTAGACGAGACCGGGCAGCGACCCTTTCCCAAAGGGCTACGTCTGATCAGTCACTGGAACCTGCGCGACGAGATTCGCGCCGATTACAGCAACGCCGACGGGCTAAAAAAGCAGCGGATGATTGCGGCAGCGATGGCGCACATCGTCGACCAGAGCATTCCCCAGGTCGTCATCGACAACCCACGCGTGGACTGGAATCCCGTCACCAATGAAGTGAAGTACTGCCCGCCCGAAGAGGTTGAAGCCGACGCACCAAAGGCGACCGCAGCAAGTACGCCTGCGGCAGGCCAGCCCGATGCGACACGCGAACCGGATACTCGCTACGCGCTGCTACTCGACAACTTCAAGGCGCAGCGCCTGGCGGATCCTTATTCCCCGGCCACCCCGACGCTGATCGCCCGCAGCTTTGAGCTAGGCCGCGAGCTGCCCGAAGAGCGCGTCGTAAAGATGCTCACTGAGATCTGCGCCTCTGAGCTCGTCGATAAGGTCGCAGCGCTCATCAGTCAGCGGCTGGGTCGCAAGCTGGAGCCGCAGGACCTTTGGTACAGCGGCTTTTTGCCGCGTGGGAAGTTTCCCGAGGCGCAGCTCGATGCACTGACAGCCAAAAAGTACCCGACCGCGAGCGCGTTTGAAGCGGACATGCCCAGACTGCTCACTCAGCTTGGCTTTGCCAAAGAGCGCGCGCAGTTCTTGGCCCAGCACATTCGGGTCGATGCCTCACGTGGGGCCGGACACGCGATGCAGGCCATGCGCCGAGGCGACTTCCCGAGGCTGCGCACCCGCGTCGAAAAGACCGGCATGCACTACAAAGGCTACAACATCGCCGTTCATGAGCTAGGCCACAACGTCGAGCAGGTGTTCTCGCTTTATCACGTCGGACACACGCTGCTAGCCGGAGTCCCAAACAACGCGTTTACCGAAGCGCTGGCGTTCGTGTTCCAGCAGCGTGACTTGCAGCTGCTCGGCCTGACCAAGCCCGACCCGGAAACCGAGCGACTGCGCATCTTGCAGGACTTTTTCTCGACCTGGGAAATTGCGGGCGTGGCGCTGGTGGATATCGGCGCTTGGCACTTTATGTACAGCCATCCAGATGCCACGCCTGCGCAGCTACGCGACGAAGTGGTGCGCTTGTCGCGGGATATTTGGAACCGCTACTACGCGCGCGTCCTCGGAGGCAAGGACGTGCAGCTGTTGGGCGTGTATTCGCACATGATTCAAAACACGCTTTATCTACCCGACTACCCGCTGGGGCACCTCATCGCCTTTCAGATCGAAGAGCACCTGAAAAAGCAGCCCCCCGGAGCCTTAGGAAAAGAGTTTGAGCGCATGGCCAGCTTTGGCGCCGTAACGCCCGACCTGTGGCTGGTCCATGCAACTGGTGCCGCGCTCTCCACCCAGCCTCTGCTGCATGCAACCGAACAGGCTCTGCAGTCAGCCAAGCCCGCCGCGAAGTAGCACCAGCTGGTAGCGCTAGTCCGTCGAGGAGTCTGGTTCCTTGGATACCTCGGCGGGCGGGCGCTCCCGCAGAGCCTCAACGAAGCGACAGAACTGGTCGATTAGCCGCTCCATCGCCTCATCTCGCTGCGC
>JAGNNG010000169.1 GCA_017990795.1 Deltaproteobacteria bacterium | reverse complement strand
GCCCAGCGCCCGACGCAGCGAAAAACCAGAAAACCCAGAAAACCCAGAGCCAACGCCGAACCCAGCGGGCCCAGCAGGTCCCACTGGCTAATCAACCGCCGCAGCAGTGGGGGGGGCTGCGGTGACTTTTGGGAGAAGAAATGGTTGAGGAGGGGGGCTAGGTGCGGCTGGCTGTCGATGAGGGAGGTCAGCTCGTCCGCTTGCATCGGCAGTCAGGCCACAACCACGCAGCAGGCGCGCCAGGCTGAAAAGAGGCGGCAGTATCACCAGTACAGCCTCTTAAAAAAGAAACCTCGGGGCCTCTTAACCGCAAGCGGCCAAGGAAGGGATCCCGAGGTCAATGCAAATAGTTTTTTGCACTGAGCCGAATTTTGCAAGCCGAAACTTAAATTTTTGAAAAAAGCGGGAAAAAAGCGGAATAAACGCGAAAATGGATGTCCAGTTTGTGGGCTTATGGACAAAACACTTTTTCACAGAATCGAAAACGTCCTTCATAAAGAGCGCCTTGGTCCATACGGGAAAGACCAGGCTTCTGAGCCGATCATCCTGGCCCGTTATATACAGAACATGGCGCTGTGCGAGTCCCTCTACCCAGCGCTGCAGTTTGCAGAAGTCGCCCTTCGCAATGCGGTGCATTCGGCCATGCTCGTTCGCGAAAAGAGCGAGGCCTGGTATGACTTGCCGAGCGCGAAGCTTATCGAGTGGCAGCAGGAGCAAGTGTGCAAAGCCAAAGAGGCTATTATTAAGCGCAAAAAACCTGAGACTGCAGGCCGGATCGTGGCCGAGCTGACTTTTGGCTTTTGGACCTGTTTTTTTAACAATGCCCACGCCCGTACTGGCACAGGGTCTTATCTTGCCAAGGCAGCGTTTCCTCACGCTCCCTCATCGGAGCAAAACCTGACTAAACTGGGCGATCGCTGGGGGGCGATTCGCGAGCTGCGCAACCGCGTTTTTCACCATGAGCGTATCCTGCACTGGCGGGACCTAGACGAGCAGTATCAGGCCATCCTCACGACGCTGAGCTTCATGAGCCCTGAGCTACGGAAGCTGGCGATGACGTTGGACCGATTCACAGCTCTGCGCGCAAAAGGCGAGAGCCAGTGGATTGACTCTATCAAGGAGCATTGGCCGACCTAACCGCCCGCAGCAGTGGATGGGCCAGTATTTTTGTAAGGGGGGTCAGGCGGCTGAGGTGGGATGCGGACTGCGGGGCGCAGGGCTAGTGGTTCTGCACCAACACTTCGCGGCCTTTTGCGCCGTCTGGGGAGCTGACAATGCCTTCGCGCTCCATGCGCTCGATCATGCGGGCGGAGCGGTTGTAGCCGATGCGGAGCTTGCGCTGCACCATCGAGATGCTGGCCTGCCGCGAGTCGACCACCAGACGCACGGCCTGGTCGTACAGCTCGTCGGACATGTCCTCTTCTTGGACTTCTTCGTCTTCGTCTACGCGCGGCTTGAGGATCTCCATGTCGTAGATCGGCTTGCCCTGGCGCTTTAGGTGCTCGACGATGCGGTGGATCTCGACGTCGGTGATGAGCGGGCCGTGGATGCGGCGCAGCGCCTGGCCACGGTCGGTAAACAGCATGTCGCCCATGCCCAGCAGGTTTTCGGCCCCCTGCGCATCCAAGATGGTGCGCGAGTCGATGCGGCTGGCGACCTGGAACGCGATGCGCGACGGGAAGTTGGCCTTGATAAGACCGGTGATGACGTCCACCGAGGGCCGCTGCGTCGCCAGGATGAGGTGAATACCGGCAGCGCGGGCCTTTTGCGCGATGCGCGCGACGCTGATCTCGACCTCTTTGGCGGCGACCATCATGAGGTCGGCAAACTCGTCGATCAGCACCACGATGTACGGCAGCTTGGTGGGCCGCCCGCTCAGGTCGTAGTCCTTGTCGCCAAACATCTCCAGCTGCTCGGCTTCGATCTGCGCCAGCTGGGTCTCGATCTTTTTGTTGTAGCCGTTCAGATCGCGCACGCCGGACTTGGAGATAAGCTCATACCGGCGCTCCATCTCCTCGACGGCCCAGCGCAGCGCCAGGTTGGCCTTTTTCGGATCGGTGACGACCGGCAACAAAAGGTGCGGGATGCCTTCGTAGATCGAAAGCTCCAGCATCTTGGGGTCGATCATGATCATCTTCACGTCGTCGGGCGAGGCGTTGTAAAGCAGCGAGCAGACCATGCCGTTTACCGACACCGACTTGCCCGAGCCGGTGGTACCCGCGACCAAAAGATGCGGCATCTTGGCCAGGTCCACGCACACCGGCTGGCCGCTGATGTCCTTGCCCAGCGCCATCGTCAGCTTGGTCTTGGCGTGCAGGAAGGTCTCGTCGGCCAGGATCTCTTTTAGGAACACCGTCTCGCGACCGCGGTTGGGGACCTCGATGCCGACGGCGGCCTTGCCGGGGATGGGGGCGACGATGCGCACGCGCAGGGCTTCCAGCGCCATCGCCAGATCGTTAGACAGCGCGGTGATCTTGGACAGCTTGATGCCGGGCGCGGGCACAAACTCGTACATCGTGACCACGGGGCCGGGGTGGATGGCGGCGACGCGGCCCTTGACGGCGTAGTCAGCCAGCGTCAGCTCCAGCCGAGTGGCCAAGTCGAGCATGGCCTTGCGATCCAGGTCCTTTTGGCCCTGCTCGGTGTAGTCCAGAAACGACAGAGACGGCGGCTCGTACGCGGCGCTAAGCGCTTCGTAGTGACCTTTGGGGACCTTGATGCTGGGCTCGTCGTTTTGCGCGATCGCGGCGGCAACCGCGGCTTCGAGCTCTTGCGCGGTCTTGCTCTCAGGCGGCGGCAGCACGATCGGCGAGGTGTCTTCCGACTGCGACACGGTCTTGTCGACCTCACCCTCAATCCGCTCGGGCGAGTCGAGGGCCACGGCATCGGTATTTTCGACGTCGTCTACTAGTGAGACGGCGGCACGTGGGGCACTTAGCTCCCCAGCATCGGCCTCAGTCGGGGCCTCACCAAACGGCGAGCGCACCGGAGCCGCCGCAGCAGCCGCAGCCACCACAGTGATCTCAACGCGCTGCGCAGCAGCTGGTGCAGGAGCAGGCGCAGCAGCCGGAGCCACCACCGCAACATCGGGGGTCAGCATGGCGGCAGCAGCAGGCTTGCCACCGGCGCGGCGCTGCACGATCAGCGGCATCGGTCCATCGCTCGCAGGCTCTGCAGCTGCGGGGCTGGGCTCTACGATTGCGGGCGCAGCCGCTGCGGTCGCTTTGGCGGGGCTTGGGGCTGCGTCTACTACCGTGGCCACGGCCTTGCTGGCCTCTTTCTTCTTAAATGCAGAGCGCAGCAGCGCCAGCGGTCCGGTGCGGCGATCGCGATCATCGCCATAGTCCGCGATCGGCTGCGGCACGCCTTCACGCACGGGCGGCTTGGCGGCGGCATCGATGAGGATGGCGGTCCCGGTCTTGGCGGGGGGCGCATCGGACTTGGCAGGCTCGGCTGCATCGGGCTCGCTGTGCTGTGGGAAAGCATTGCGGGCGGTGGCAACTATGAAGGCGCCCAGGCGATGCAGCAGCTCTCCCGACTTTAGATAGACCTGGCGCAGCGATAGCTCGGTGGAGGCGAGCAGCGACAGCAGTAGGCCCATCACGGCGGCCAGGATGGTACCAGCGGTGCCGACCATGGCCACCAGCAGCTCGGCGGCATACTCGCCCAGCGCGCCACCTAGCGGCAGGTTCAGCAGACGCAGGCGAGCGCCGCCCAGGTGCAGCAGGATGGCGGTGCTTAGCGCGATGCCCATTGTGCCCAGCAGCGTGCGGCGGGCGATGCGCAGCGACTGTGCTCGTAGGCAGCGCACGGCCAGCAGCACCAGACCCAGCGCCAGCGCCGCAGTGCCAGCACCCAGGGCGGCGTACAGAGTCACCGCGACCCACTGACCGACCGGGCCCATCAGCTTGCCATCGCTCACCACCAGCGAGCCCAGGCTTAGCGACAAGAAGATCGCGAGCGACAGCAGCACAATGCCGCTGGCCTCACGACGGCGTGGGGTCCACGTCGAGGTGGGGGCACTGGTGGCGGCGCGTTGAGCACGGGCGGGCACGGCTCGGGGGCGCTCGGGGCGGGCGCGCAGCTCGGACTCGCGGCGGGGCAGCGGACGCTCGGCAGCGCGGGGCTCAGGGCTGGGCCGGGTGGCCGCAGCAGAGGCAACGCGAGAGCGATCAGGCTCCTTGGATGCAGCGCGAGGGGCCGAAAAAGCCGCCGGATTGGGGTCCGGGCGCACAATCCGCTCCGCGGGACGGCCTAGCGGGGCTGGGCTGGGCTCGGTAGCGGTTGCGGTGGTGGCTTGCGGCCTGCCGCTTAGGCGTACCGATCCAGAGCCACTGCGGGGTGGGCGCAGCGCCTCGGACGGAAGGCTGGGAAAAGGACCGGACGGACCTGACAGATCCGTCGGTGAAGAGTTGCCAAACGGCCCAGAGTAGCGCCGCGAATCGGTCGGGACTGCACTTGTGCTGCTCATTGGTGTGTACCTGCCCACATGTAGGATAGAGCCTTACCGATACGCACTTGTGAGTCAAATTTACTGGCCGGGAATCTTGCGCACGGGCAGAGGCGGGCGGAATAGAGGGCTGGCGCTAGCTTGAGAGCGCCGACGCGAAAGTCACAGCCGCAGTGGCTGCAGGAAAGCTGGCAGAGGAGGTTTGGGAGACGGAAAGAGCCCTGGGAGCAGGTGGTGCCCCCAGGTTGTGCGCGGAGCTACTTCTTCTCTTTGGCGAGCTTGCTGCCCTTGAACTTGAAGACCTCGGTGCCGTACTTCCACTCGGCGGCCTTGGCGGCGCCTTTGGGGCCCGGATCGCCTTCGTATTCGGGGAAGGCGTCGGCATGCTCTTCAAAGATGCGCTTGCGATCGCCTTTGAGCTTCTTGACCCACTTGGCGCGCGGCACGCCACCATCGCTGCCGCCGGCGGCCTTGGGCTTGTCGGTCGTGGCGGGCTTGGTGGTGTCGCCAGTGCCAGCGGGCTTGGGATCGCTGGTCGCCACCACGTCGGGCGCCTTGCCGGTGTCGCTGCCGCTCTTCTTGGCGGCTTCGCAGTCCGCCAGATCGTCACGCAGGGGCCGCGACTTACCGGGGGTCAGCTCTTGCGGCACGTTCAAGTTGGCACCGCTCGACTCGGCATCTTTGAAGGTCGCGATGCAGGTGTCGGCAGCAGCCACCAGTGCTTTGCCGTCAGGCTTGCCCTGGGCCTGCAGATCGGCGACCGCCTTGTACGACGAGCGCAGCTTGGCCATGCGCGGCGAGAGCGCCATCTTGCCCTTGAGGACGGCGATGGCGCTGTTGTACTGAACGCGGCCCCAGT
>JAGNNG010000168.1 GCA_017990795.1 Deltaproteobacteria bacterium | reverse complement strand
CTTTTGGCACAGCTGCAGCAGCGCTGATAGCTCCCGCTCGTGGACAAAGCTGCCGGTGGGGTTGTTGGGGTTGACCAAGATGAGGGCGCGGGGCTTGGGCTGCGCGGCCTCGCAGGCGTGGGCGATGCCCGCCAGGTCCAAGTGCCAGCGCCCGTCGTAGTGCAAAAAGTAGGGCTGTAGCTGCACGCTGGCTAGACCGGCCAGAAACTCCAGCAGCGGATAGCTGGGCTGCGGAAACAGCACGCTGTCTGAAGGATTGCACAGCAGCTGAAACAGCCACGAGTAGCCCTCACTGGTACTGGCACACAGCACCAGCTGCTTGGGGTCGAGGGCCACGGCCTCGGGTGAAGCCACTGCTGCATAGGCTGCTGCGACTGCCTGCCGCGCCTCTGATGCGCCTTGCGCCGTCGGGGCGTAGTGCAGACCGCGCTCATCTCCAAGCCCCAAAAGTAGCGCTGGCGAGTACAGCTCTGGCAGCGCGCGGGTTGGATTTGACACCGTCAGGTCCAGCAGCGGCGGAAAGGTCCCGCTTTGTCGCTCGTGCAGCGCCGCGCTAAGCGCATTACAAGGCAGGTGCCACGGCAGTCGGGAGGAAAACCGCATCGTCTCGCTGCGCCAGCTCTCGCCCTGCTTAGGTGCCATGCGCAGCGTCTTATCACGACCGCTTGGCACATTCGGAAAGGGAAGTGCCTGGGATCGCAAAACCGCGCCAATTTTTCATGGTGCTTTCACTCGCAGCCAAAGCCGGTCACGCACGCTTAAGGGACATGGCAAATCTTGGACTTACAAACAGCTGCTGGGCCCCCGCCGTGGCAATTGCAGAGAATGGTGTTGTCGGAGGCTGCATGACCGTGGTACCCCAAAATGCTATGTCTGCGCCTGCTGACCCTCAGCCCTCGCCAGTCCCTGCGACCGTGCCTACGAGCGCAGGAGCGACGAAGCCAGAGCCGGGCAGCAGCGAAGGCGTGCTACCCGCGGGCCTACTGGGTAAGACCGGGCGCATCCGTCACATCGCCATCATCATGGATGGCAACGGTCGCTGGGCGCAGCAGCAGGGCAGACCCCGCATCGAAGGTCACAAGCGCGGGGCCAAGTCGGTGCGCGCCGTAGTCCGCGCCGCCCGCGAGCTGGGACTGCAGGCGCTGACGCTGTATGCGTTCTCAGAACAGAACTGGGAGCGTCCGCTCGACGAAGTGCAGGGGCTGATGCAGCTTCTGTACGACTATGTACACGAGGAGCGGGAAGAGATCCTGGACAACGGCATCCGCCTGCGCACCATCGGCAACATCAGCAGGCTTCCTGACTTTGTACAGGTGCCGCTGCAGCAGCTGGTCGCCGACTCAGCGGGTGGGCACGGCATGACGCTGACCTTGGCGCTGTCGTACGGCGGACGCGAGGCCATTGTGGACGCCGTGCGCGCGGTCGCAGCTGCAGTCGGGGCTGGCCAGCTGCCGCTGTCAGAGCTAGACGAAAGCGCCCTGTCCCGCCGCTTTCAAACCGGTGAGCTGCCCGAGGTGGATCTGATCATCCGCACCTCGGGAGAGCGCCGCACCAGTAACTTTTTGCTGTGGGAATCCACCCACGCGCAGTTTCTTACCACGGCAGCGCTGTGGCCAGAGTTCGGGAAAGCCGAGCTGATTGCGGCCTTGCGCTCGCTCTCATTTGTGCAGGGGGCAAGTCCCCCGTGACGCCAGGAACAAAGGTCTTCCATGTCGAATCTGCTGCTTAGGTTTCTGACTGCGGTGGTGGCAGTGCCGCTGCTGATTGCCGCAATCCAGTGGGACAGGCCGCTGGGGGTGTGGCTGTGGGTGCTGGCAGCGCAGCTGACCGGCCTGCGTGAGTGGATGATGATGACGCTGCCCAAAGAGTCCCCGCTCACGCGGTGGCTGGGCGTGCTGTGCGGGACCGCCTTGGGCACCGCGCTTATCTGGAGCGAAGACAGTCAGCTACTTCTGACGGGCCTATGCGGCGTCACCATCGTGGGCCTGATCTACTTCCTGGTTAAGCACGGCGAGATCGAGACCGTGGCGCAGCGGCTGTCGCTGTGGCTGGCGGGCATCCTGTACGCCGGGGTGCTGATCGTGCCGCTGGCGCGCTTTAAGATGCACACCCCACCCAGTGGCGGCGGCGGCTGGATCTACATCTGCCTGACCAGCGCCTGGGTGTCGGACACGTTTGCGTACTTCTTTGGTCGCTTCGGCAGTCGCTTCTGGCCAGCGAAGCTGTGGCAAGAGATCAGCCCCAAAAAGACCCGCATCGGCGGCGTCGGCGGCGTCATCGGCAGCCTCGTAGCGCTCAGCATTGCCAAGCTCTGGTACATGCCGGTGCTTAGCTGGACCGATGTGGTGCTGATTGCCATCCCGGCCAACATCCTGGGCCAGCTAGGTGACTTGGTGGAGTCGCTGATCAAGCGCTCGGTGGGCGTAAAAGACTCGGGCGTGCTGCTACCGGGACACGGCGGCATGCTGGACCGCATCGACGCGCTAATCCTGGTGGTGCCGTACGTGTACGCGTACTCGCACTACCGCTTTTAGCCACGGCAAGCGCAGCTTAGGACGCGGGCTGGCCAGGAAACTCGGCGACAACGACGAACTGGCCAGCACTGAAGCGAAATAGCTTGGCACCGTGGACGCGGTCCTGGCGGCAGTCGATGACCAGATAGTCCACGGGGTAAACGGGCTCGCCCTCAAACGTCGCTGCGTGGACATCTTCGGCTGAAAAGTAAGCCCCGACTTCCACGTGCGAGTGATAGATGACGTGGACGCGCGGCTCACTTTCGCTGGCATCCAGCGTCCGAGTGAGAACCAAGGGGTCTTTGCCCGCCAGGTTGTAGGCGGTGCGCGCGTCCCGAGGAACCGTCTGCGGGTCGAGAGCATGCAGGCGATTCTGCTGGTTCTCGCAGACGCGCACCGCATCGCAGTGCGCCGGTTGGCGAGGCCCATATAGCAGGCCACAGGCCTCTTCGGGATAGCAGCGACGCGCATCCTCGTAGACTGCCGCCAGTACGTCCGGGGAGATGGTGGCCACCGGGGCTGCTGCTGCGGGCGAACTAGTACTCATAATGACGCTCCCACTTGAGTGGCACGAAGTAGCGATCGCCGCGATCGCACAAGACGGTGACGACGCAGCCGGTCTCGCCGCGCGCGGCCAGCTCGCTTGCGATACGCAGCGCTCCGGCGACATTGGCCCCAGCTGAGTGGCCCACGAACAGTCCTTCGGCTTCTTTGAGCCGCTCGGTCATCTCCCAGCCCTCATCGGTTGAGATGGGCAAGATGCGATCGACCGCTTCGCTAGGCCGCCAGATCTTAGGCACCAGCGAAGACGCCATGTGCTTAAGCCCTTCTAGCCCATGGAACGAGTCATCGGGCTCGACCGCCACCACGGTCACGGTGCCGCCATCGGGTCGGCGGTGCTCGTGCAAGCGACGGCCACTGCCCATGACCGTACCCGAAGTACCCACGCCCGCGACAAAGTGGGTCAGCGTGTCGCCCAGCAGCGCCAGGATCTCGGGGGCGGTGCCCAGGTAGTGCGCGCGCGGGTTGGACTCGTTGCTGTACTGATCGGGATAAAAGTACTTGTCGGGGTCAGCAGCGACGATCTGGCGGACCAGCGTGATGGCTCCGTCTGAGCCTTCCAGCTCGGACGAGAACACCAGCTTGGTGCCGTAAGCGCTGGTGATCTGCTTGCGCGCCGCTGAGACATTGGCCGGCATCACCAGCTGCACCGGAAAGCCCATCGCTGCGCCCACCAGCGAGTACGCGACTCCGGTATTGCCCGAGGTCGCATCGATCAGCGTCTTTTTGCCATCCAAGGTCAGGCGACCATCCGCCAGTGCATCGCGCACCATCTGCAGCGCTGGCCGATCTTTGACCGAGCCACCGGGGTTACAAAACTCACACTTGGCCCACACGGCCACCCCTTTGGGCTCCAGGTGCGACAGGCGCACCAGCGGTGTGCAGCCGATCAGATCTAAAACTGAGTTGCAGGTAATGGCCCGCCGCATCGCCAGCTGCTGGGAGAGCTGCTGTGCCGCCGGTGCCGCCGCATCGAAAGAAGGACTAATAAGGCCAGGAGCGTGCAGGTCTGTCATGTTGTCTCGCCTCTAAGATGCCTTAAGTCCGACCGCGTAGCGCAAGCCAGTTTGGCAAGCAGCCTTGGCAACCGCAGTTTGGTGGGCAAGCAAAGAAAACCAAAAAAACCATAACTGCGCGACCCGCGGTATCGGGCTTGACTCAGCTATCTGCGCTCTGTGTAATCGTAGGCACTCGACAGAGAAAAGGCCGCGCGTGTCCGTCATCGACTGCAACTTATCAAGCGTCTCTCGCCAGGCAGTAACTCTGTCCAAAACGGGTGTGGGCTTTCGCGCTTGGTCCGCTAAAGCGGCCAGCTGCAGTGAAGCCAGCCGACGACTGCAGCTACGCCTGCCGGTGCGGTTGGCGCTGTGGTTGATGGTGCTGGTCAGCGGCCTTGCTCTGACTGGCTCAGGTGGGCGCAGCAGCCTGATCGCGATGGCCTCAGGTCTGCTGTGCAGCAGCGCTCACGCAAGCGATCGGCGAAAGCCGCTGGAAGAGACGCTGCGCACCGACAAAGATCCTGCGATCCGGCGGCAAGCCGCCATCGAACTGGGCAAGCTGGCCGACCCTGAAGCCATGACACCGCTGATTCAGTTTCTGCTGCGCGATCGCAGTGCCGAAGTCCGCGCCGCTTGTGCGCAAGCGCTGGGTGAGCTGGGTGAGGCGGGGGCCAAGCCAGCTCTGCGCGCCGCTCAAAAAGACGAGAGCCCGCGCGTACAAAAGCAGGCGACCGCTGCGCTAAAGCGGCTAGAGCAAAAGAAGGACGTTGAAGTCCCTTCGGGGCCGATGCCGCATGTCGCGATCGTGCTGGGTCGCATGGGCAGCAAAGCCAAGTCGGGCACGATGGAAAACATCCCCAAGCACTTGCACGAGGCCGTGCTCAAAGAGCTGCGCAGCATTCCTGAGTTTGACGTAGGCGAAGATCTAAAGAAGCCACCACCGCCAGGGCCAAACGGCAAGGTCTTCAGCGTCGATGGCAGCGTCACCAACCTGAACCGTCGCACCACTTCCTCGGGCGAGCTTGAGATCTCGTGCGATGTCAGCATCGTGATTGCCATGGTGCCGGGGAAAAATATCGTGGGCATGGTGTCGGGCGGGGCCAGCTCGTTTGGTCCGCGCGGTCCTTCCACCAAGCCCACCAAGGCGCTGCTAGAGAACCTGGAACTGCAGGCGCTGACGCAGGCGGTGCAGGCAGCCAACGAAAATCTGGTGTCGTTCTTGCGATCGCAGGCGCAAAAGCCGCG
>JAGNNG010000167.1 GCA_017990795.1 Deltaproteobacteria bacterium | reverse complement strand
CAGGCGGATGCCTCCGAAGGAGAAGTAGCCGCCAAACCCGACCAGCGCGTGCGCCAGCAGGCAGTGCAGGTAGTTGTGCCAGCCGCTGTTTGGCAGGCTGATTTTTTGCATCAGATCGACGGCAATGACGCCGGTTGGAGCCAGCGGAGACAAGGCGGCGGCGTTGCCTCCACACGCGATCATCAGGGCCATCAGGAACGGCGGTATTCCGGCTTCGTGGGCGACGGCCATGCCGATGGGGGCCAGCAGTGCTACCGCGCCGATGTTGCCAGCCCCGATGGTGCCAAGTAGCGCCGCTAGTACAAAAAACACGATTGGCAACAGGCCAGGCCGGCCTCGACCAAGCTGCACCGCAAAGCCCGCAATGCGATCCAAGGTGCCGTTGGCGCGGGCATGCCCAAACAGCAGCGTGAGTCCCAGCAGCGTCAGCAGCAGGTTGACCGGGAAGCCAGCATTGACCTGCTTGACCGTCATCCCGGCGCCCAGGATGCCCAGCGCATACGCAAATCCCAGCGCCAGCAGCCCGACGTTTAGGCGCGAAAAGATCGACAGCGCGATGGCGACTCCCAGCGCGGCCAGGGACAGCAGCGGGACCAGCATTTCTATTTAAGGATTAAGGGTACTAAAAGACGCCGAGGAGCAGGAACTTCAGATAGCGGCCTTCGGAGAAGCCAGGAGGGACGGGATGATCGGGGCCTTGGCTGCTGCGGTGGATGATGGTGACGCGGCGCCCGGCGTCGTTGGCAGCGGCGGCAAGCATGCGCTCAAAGCTCTCTTCATCGACTAGCTGCGAGCAGCTGCAGCTGGCTAATAGGCCACCCCGCTTGACGGTGTTAAGCGCCAGCGCGTTGAGCCGCTGATAGCCTTTCAGTGCGGCGGGCAGGTCCTTTTGCGCGCGGGCAAACTTGGGCGGGTCAACGGCGACCACGTCGTAATGCAGCGGCGCAGCGGCCTCTAGGAATCGGAAGGCGTCGCTCTCGACCGTCTCAAGCGGGCCCAGGTGGTTGCGCTGGGCGTTCTCTTGGGCCAGCGTCAGCGCGCGGGGCGAGATATCGACGCAGGTGGCCGAGACTGCTCCACCGCGTAGCGCCTGCAGCGCAAAGCCGCCCGCGTAGCTGTAGACATCCAGCATGCGCGCGCCTTTACAAAACGAGCCAAGGAGGCGGCGATTGTCGCGCTGGTCGAGGAACATGCCGGTCTTCTGGCCGCCGCGAACATCGACGCTCAGCTGCACGCCGCCTTCTTTGCACAGCGCGCCTTGGGCGATCTGCTCTTCAGTGCCAACGACAATGCGCCCGGCAGAGGCAAAGCCTTCGACCTGGGCAAAACTTCCGGCAGCGGTCTCCACGATCGTCGTCGGAGGATTTGGTAGCTGCTGCAGCGCGGCAAAGACTGCGGCCTCGTTGCGCTTCATGCCCAGCGTCGTAAACTGCACCGCTGCGACGCTGCCGAAGATGTCGATTACCAAGCCGGGCAGGCCATCGCCCTCGGAGTTTACCAGCCGATAAGCAGTGGTCTCAGCGCTGGGCAGGCCCAGTCGCTGACGCAGCGTGACGGCATCGCGCAGGCGGCGGCTTAGTAGCGCGGCCACCATCAGGTCTTCGGTTAGCTGATGCTCAGCTACATCCGATTCGGCCCCGAGGTGCTCGCCAGCGCGCATCAGCATGCGCACCGTGATCTGCGAGCGCGGATTTACAAAGCCGTGGCCGATCAGTCGCTGCTCAATGTCACAAACGGCTACGAGGTCCCCGGCGGAAAAGGTCCCTTCGGTGCGCTCGATGGCACCGGAGTAGACCCAGGGGTGACCACGCCAAACTGGGTTGGCGCGGCCACGCTTCAAGATAACTTTGGCGGTCTGCACGGGCGGAAGCTACCACAGCGGCTTACATCCCTGCGGCGGCATTGTAAGAAAAAGTAGCTGGCCGACTAAGCGACAGGCGCAGAAGCGGCTTGTTCGGGGGCGGGTGGCAAGACCAGGGCACGGAAGCGGGCTCCGTCGAGGACTTCTTCGCGTAGCAGCTCTTGCACTGCTAGCTCCATGACCGCGCGGTGGTCGGCGATTAGCTTTTTGGCGATGACGTAGCGCTCTTCCAATAGGGCTCGTACTTCTTGATCGATGGCGCGGGCGGTCTCATCGCTGACATCGCGTGGGCCGCCGCCGCCGACATCTAGAAACTGGCTGCGACCACTGTCAAAGGCCTGCAGGCCCAGGGCTTCAGACATACCCAGCTCGGTCACCATGCGTCGGGCCAGCGAGGTGGCGCGCTGCAGATCATCTTGGGCGCCCGTCGAAATCTCTGACAGAAGCACCTCTTCTGCCGCGCGACCACCCAGCAGCACCGCGATGCGATCTAGGAGCTCACTGCGGGTTAGAAGATAGCGATCACCCTCGTCGTTTGGCTGCTGCATGGTGTAGCCCAGAGCGCCGATGCCACGCGGCACGATGCTGATCTTTTTAACCCCATCGGCAGAGGGGAGCAGCGTTGCTACCAGCGCGTGCCCACACTCGTGATATGCGACCTGCTGCTTGTCTTTGGTCGACAGGCGGCGGGACTTGCGCTCTAGGCCTCCGACGACGCGCTCGAGCGCTTCTTGAAAGTCGCGATCGGCTACCGAGTCGCCTTGTCGTCGAGCCGCCAGCAGCGCTGCTTCATTGACCAAGTTGGCCAGATCGGCACCGACTAAGCCCGCCGTCATGGCCGCAGTGGCCTCCAAATGCACATCCTTGCTTAGGACAACTTTGCGGGCGTGGACCTGTAGGATTTCCAGCCGGTCTTCCAGCGATGGGCGATCGACGACGACGCGACGGTCAAAGCGGCCTGCGCGCAACAAGGCCGGGTCCAGGATCTCGGGCCGGTTGGTGGCGGCGACGATGATGACGCCGGTGGTGCCGTCAAAGCCGTCCATCTCGGTCAGTAGCTGATCTAGGGTCTGCTCGCGTTCCTCGTGGGCGACGACGGGGCCCGAGACGCCACGGGCGCGACCGATGGCATCTAGCTCGTCGATAAAGATGATGCTGGGGGCGCGCTCTTTGGCCTGGGTGAACAGGTCGCGGACGCGGGCGGCGCCGACGCCGACGAACATCTCGACAAACTCAGAGCCAGAGATCGAAAAGAACGGCACATTGGCTTCGCCAGCGACGGCGCGGGCGAGCAAGGTCTTGCCGGTGCCAGGCGGGCCCACCAGCAGCACGCCGCGAGGGATGTGACCACCGAGGCGGGTGTAGCGCTCGGGCGAGCGCAAAAAGTCGATGATCTCAACCAGCTCGGCCTTGGCTTCGCGCTGACCGGCAACATCGGCAAAGGTGACACCGGTGCCTTCGCCGCCGTAGATGACGGCCTTGTTCTTAGCAAAGTTAAACACCGAGTTGCCAATCCCGCCCATGCCGCCCGCTCGCCTCATCAGCCAGCCCGCAAAAAAGTACAGCAGCACCATCGGCAAGATCCACGAGCCCAGCGACACAAGCAGCGACGGAGTAGACATCGCGTCGTAGGGGATCTTTTTCTCGTTGAGCTTATTAATGAGGTCGCGCTCGGCGCTCTCTAGGCGACCGGTGCGGACGATGGGCTTGCGCTTGGCGGCGGCGGCGACCGTCGGTGCAAGCGTGGTACTGGCGGTGGGGCTGGTAGCTGCGGGTGGGGTTTGGATTTCCCCGACGATGGTGTCGACCTGGAAGCTGACTTTTTGAAGCTCGCCCTTATCGACCAGTTGTACGAACTGATCAAACGAGACGCGCTGCTCAGACATTCCGAGGAGCCGGGGCAGCCCCAATAGTCCGATAATGACCAGCGCCATCACCCACAGCTTGGGAAAGCCAAAGCCGCTGCGCTCGGGGTCGCCGCCGCGCTTGTCAGAGCGGGCACCGTTGTTTGCTGAGCCGCCGGTCTTGCCACTGCCAGCAGAGGATGAGCCAGAACCCGAGCGAGGCTTGGTCGCGGGTCGCTTCGGGTCGGTGGTTTTCAAGGTCATAAAGCACACTCCAAAAAAGGCCAAGCGGGCGGTGTCGTCACGTTCAAGTTGGGGTCGAGGCGTAACCTAGTCACGATTTGCAAGAGTCTCAATGGCCGCAAAGCCAGCTATAAAGCGGCCCATGTCTACCACCAACAAGCCCTCCGGTTCTTCTGTAGCCAACTTCACCACCAGTGCCCCTGCCGATTTTGACGGCAAGCCCGACCTCGCTGGCCGCCATAGCGACCTTCATGAAGAGCAATTGATCAAAAATCGCGCCCGCCGCATAGTAGTAGACAGTATGTCTAGTAAGCTCCCCGTATCAGACAGGATCGCCGCCGAGATCCTCCACTGGTTCCCCAAGCAGGCGTTTAGTCGCGGGATGGGCTGGGTGTCGCGACTGCCGGTGCCGCGTCCGCTGCGCGACCCGATTTACCGCGGCTTTTCCTGGCGCTTTGGCGTCGATCTTGGCGAGCTGGATAGACCGCTCACCGAGTTCCCGCGCTTTGACGAATTCTTCTGTCGTCCGCTGCCAGCAGGCGCGCGCACCGTTGAGATGGCGCAGGACCTGCTGATCTCACCGTGTGATGGCGTGCTGTCGGGATACGGTCAAAGCACCGACGGGCTGTGCATCCACGCCAAAGGCCAAGAGTACACCGTCGCTGGCCTCCTAAATGACGCCGAGCTGGCCAAGCGCTACATCGGCGGCGAGTTTGCGACGATTTATCTGGCGCCCCACAACTATCACCGTGTGCACAGTCCTCTCGACGCGCAGGTGACGGGTTATCGGCACATTCCGGGCGCGCGCTATCCAGTAAATCCGCTGTCGGTGCGTACGGTGCCAAAGCTGTTTATGCGCAACGAGCGCCTAGTGACCTACCTGCGCGGCAACTGTGGCAGTGCGGCACTGGTGATGGTTGCAGCTACCGGTGTGGGCCATATCACGGTAAGCTATGAGCCGGCGCTGTCTACCCCAGCCGGTGGGCCGGACCGTGGCGCTTGCACCTATGAGAGCGGGCAAGAAAAGACGCTGCGGCGTGGCGAGGAGCTGGGCATGTTCCACCTAGGTTCGACGGTGATCCTGCTGTTTGAGCCAGGCCGCGCGCGCATCGAGCTACCGCTGGGAACGCCGGTGCGACTGGGACAACAGATCGGCAAGGTAACCCTCCAAAATCAGGGCCCGTCATCTTGAGCAAACAGCGCACCCAAGACGAGGACTTGTTGTTTAGTCAGAGCGAGCTGGCGGAGCTTGATGCAGAGCTGGCGCCTCAGGCTGAGGAACCAGCCGCTAGCTTGCCTGCTGCCATCTCTTCGGAGCCACAGTCGTTTGACGACTTGGTGGACACCGCGTTTAACGACGAGGAGACGGCAGA
>JAGNNG010000166.1 GCA_017990795.1 Deltaproteobacteria bacterium | reverse complement strand
CCTTCTAGCTGCGTCATCTCGGGCGGACAGACCCAGTCGCGCTCGGCGGCGATCGAGAAGAACTCGACCGAGTTGGGCAGGCTGCCCGCATGTAGCTCGGTCAAAAACGGACTACCAGGAAGCAGCTGCCACGACGAGGACGAGAGCAGCCCCAAGGTTGCGACGCCTAACAGCGCCGTCCACGTGCCGCGATTGGGAGTCCCCAGCTGCACCATGCGTCGCACCTGCGCGTGTCCGCCCAGCCGCTTCACGTAGTAAAGCCCAATCAGCCCGCCCATCGAGTGCCCAACGATGTCGATCTTCTTCTGCGAGGTTTGCGACAGGATCGTCTGCACCTTGCGATGAATCAGCAGCGCCGAGCTACGAATGTCGCGCACATTAAGCGGCCCCAGGTTAAACGAGATGACGTTAAACCCGTCGCGAATCAGGCGCTGCTCCAGCACAAACATCGAGCCGCGCGTACCCATAAAGCCGTGGATCAGCAGTACCGGCGGGTGACGGTCTGGACTCTGCTCGCCAAAGCGGCGGACCTTGATCTCGTTGCCGCGCACCAGGTGCCGGATGTAGCTGACAGTATGGCCGCTCGACAGTAGATCCTGCTTCAGCGGGTCGCTGTCCAGGCGACGGACCTTGCGATGTGAAGTTACTAGGCGCTTCATGCGCGAGAGCAGCGACGGTGACTCCGCGTTCCCGCTGGGACTAGCACCGATTACGGGCGGCTCGGGAGCGCCGGGTAGGTCGCTGCCTACAGCGGCCCTGGTCTGTGGCCGCGCTACATTGACTGGGGTTTGTTTTGAGTCGCTCATGCTTGGTCTTTGCTCAAGCTGCCGGTGCGCCCTGCTTTTTTCGCGGGTTTGATGCTGTTTCTTAATTGTCACAATATCGCAGTCCTCGGCGCGCTCACAGCCTGAGGCGCACAGAGCTGCGAAAAAAGACTGCAATCGGCTACCATAAGCTGTGCCGCTCTGGCTTGCTTCCGCCTGCTCCTCCCGGCCTCTTGCCAAAGCCCTTGGGCTGGTGCGGAGGGCTCTGTGTGGTCCCTTGCTGTGGCTGTCCTGCGCGGGGACTGGTCTTGCGCCAGGTTTGGCAGATGCGCAGACCGCAGCCGCGGCGCCCGGACCAGCTGCTGCGGTGTCAGCTAGCCCTCCAGCGGTCGCGTCACCAGCAGCGTCAGCACCAGCACCAACGTCAGCCGAGCCCTCGGCCTTGGTAGTCGGTACGCCTGGCAATGAAGGCCTGCACAATGTTCGCCACCACTACCTGTGGTCCAACGAGCGTCGCCACGACCTGTTCTTTGCCGACGTGGCAGAGCTAGGCGGCGGCTACCTGGGCGTGGGCGGCGATCAGAACTACACCCTGGCCGCAGCAGCCAGTGCTTCGGTGCTGTGGCTGGTGGATCTGGATGTCATGGTGGTGCGGATGCATCGGCTGTACGCCGCTCTGCTGGCCACCGCCGAGACGCCAGCGGCTTTTTTAGCGCTGCTTGCCGACGGGAGTGCCACCGCTGCCGCCAAGGTCCACGCCGCGATCGACAGCTATCACCAAGACCAACCGAGCAGCGAGCGACAAGAGCTGCGGGCACTTTACGCGGTCAGTCGCAGCATCCTTTTAGAGCACCTGCGGCGCACCGCCGAGTACCGCTGGGCCCACCGCTCCGTCACCTGGCTGGGCGACCCCGTGCTGTATGCGCGGATGCGGAACTTGGCGCAAAAGCACCTGATCGTGGCGCGGCTGGGCGATCTAAATGGCAGCCAGACGCTGATGCAGATCGCGCAGGCGGCACAGGCGGCGCAGGTGCCGATCTCTGTGCTGTATCTGTCCAATGCCGAGTCTTGGTTTGCCTACAACCAGTCGTTCCGGCGCAACCTTGTGGCCCTGCCGTGGGCTGCGCGGGGCGTGGTGCTGCGGACCGTAAAGTCTGCGGTGCTGCCCTACCCACATGGGGACATCTGGCACTACAACGTCCAGCGCGCCAGCGACTTTACGGCGCGTCTTTCGGGGCCTGGGTATCGCGCCATTGAAGACGCCATGCTCACTGCGCAGCAGCCGCTGGCCAAAGACAAGCAGGCGCCCAGGGGTCTTTCGCACACAGGCTTTGAGCCGGCGGCCAAGCTCAGCGCGCCCCTGGTCACGCAGCTGCTGCGTGCGCCGGGTCTGATCACGCGCCCAGCCAGCACCCGCGCACCTTTGCCACAGGCTCCGGTCCGTGCCAGCCGCTAGCCGCAGCGCCTCTGTGCCCGCCAAAGTTCGCGCTATCGAAAACTGTAGAGGCTGCAAGCCCCCCCACCTGCGTGATATTATCAGCCCTATGCTCCCCTCCGAGGAGTCTGTCGTCAGCAGTGCGCTAGAGCGCAATGATCGATACTTGCTAGAGTTTATCGAGGCTCTGCACATCTGCCCGTATGCGCGCACCTGTCGCGAGACCGGTCAGCTGCGCCGCATCGTGCGCCTAGATCTGGCCATGGATGCTGCGTCCGTGGCCGCCCAGATCAAGGCCCTAGAGTCTGAGGCCGAGATCGAGATTGGTCTGCTCCTGTTTCCGCAGCTACAGATCGACGCCCCCGGCTTTGAGCGCTACATCCGCGACGTGCGCGCTGCCTACGAGCGTGGCCGCACCGGACCCACCCAGTTTTTCGTCGTCGCCTTCCATCCCGAGCTGCCGATGCGGGTAGACAATCCCGACGTCGCAGTGCGGTTTTTGCGGCGCAGTCCCGACCCCACGATTCAGCTGGTGCGCTCAAGCGCCATTGATCGCGTGCGCAAGGCTTCTCGCGATCCGCACGGCCTGTCTGGCTTTATCGCCGAGGCTGGTCTGCGCGCGATCCTGGCCGCTGGCCCCGAGCGCGTGGCCTCGCTTTTGCACAGCATGCGGCCTGCTGCGACTGAGGCCGCCGCGGTGGCAACGACCGCCACTTCTTCTTCCCCTACGCCTGCGACCACCGGGACAAGTCCCGCACCGTCAGGGAGACCCAGCCCATGACCACCGGAAACGAGCGCACCGGCCAGCTGCGGTCCCCAGGACTCTCGCTGCTTTTTGATCGGCTGGCAGCGTCGCTGCATGACACGCTGTGCGGCGCCATCGAGCTAGGCAGTGCGTTTGCTTCGCAGCCAATCGAGGCGCAGACCCAGCTGGCGCGGCGGCTGGTGGCGGCGCTGCGGCACGGCCTGCTCTCGGGAGACTGCGCGCCGCTGCTCTCGGCTGTGGACTTGCCGAACGAAGGAGCGCCGCCGACCCGCCTGCAGACGCTGGCTGATACCCAAGCAGTGCTGTCGCTGGTCCGTCGCTGCTTGTTTCAAGCCGTGCGGCTAGAGCTGGGCCAAGAGGCCGAGGCGCTGACCCACGATCTAATCGACCGTCTGACGGGCCTGCTGTTTCAAGCCGCTGGTATCGATGCGCAGCGCCGCTTGGGCGAGATGCAGACCTACGCGCTGCAGCAGACCGCGCAGTACGAGTCGATGGTCGCGCTCAACGAGGCGCAGAGCCATCCCGAGCTGATCGACATGGTGGTGCGCTTCGTCGCGCCGCTGGAAGTCGGTCGCGCGCTGATGTTTCTTTATGACCCGGCCACGACGGAGGACGCCGCCCCCTCAAGTGCCACCGTGGTTGCGGCCTGGGCGCGCCAGCTTAGCGCCACGTCCACCGTCGGTCACAAGGTCGACCTGCAGCTGTCACCGCTGACGCCGCTGCTGTTGCCTGAGACCGTGCTTTTGCACGAAGACACGGCCAAGGTGACCGACTATCCCGAGACCACCCGCCGCGCGCTCGAGCTGTCCGGTCTGCGAGGGCTTCTGTCGGCTCCGCTGTACCTGCGCAACAAGCTGATTGGTCGGCTGCTGCTCGGGTGGGCCGAGCCGCGTCGGTTCAGCTTTCACGACACGCGGCTTTTGCGGGCGATTGCGGATCAGACCTCGACGGTGGCCGCGCGGCTGCTGCTGCAGGACGAGTCGACCCGTCACCTGCGCGCGCTGACCGACCTGCGCGACCAGCTGGCCCAGCGTGTCGAGGAGCAGACCGCCGAGCTGCGCGTCTTCAAAGCCTTGGCCGACAATGCGCCCGACGGCATCTTTGTGACCCGAGGGAAAGACTCCGCGGTGCTTTATGCCAATCGCTCGCTGCTACAGATGCTGCAGCGTACCGAGATCACCCCCGAGCTGGTCGTAAGTGGGCTGACCACCGAGAGTACTGAGCACCGACATGAGCTGGCCGCGCAGCTTGCAGCCAAAGGCTTCTTCCAGGGCACCTTCCACTTCCGGGCTGCTGATGACAGCGTCGTGCCAGCCCAGCTGTCGATGTTCTTGGTCTCAGGCGAGGGGAGTGATCCAGGCAGCGCCACCTTTGCTGGGATTGCGCACGACATCCGTGATCAGCTGCGCAGCGAAGCCGAGCGCATCGCCCTCAAAGAGCAGGTGATCGCGGCGCAGAAGGCCTCGCTGCGTGAGCTGGGCGCGCCCATCATTCCAGTGACCGACGGCGTGATCGTAATGCCGCTGATCGGTGCCTTGGACGCCGACCGCGCGCAGCAGGTGATGGAGACGCTGCTGCAAGGCGTGCAAGACGCTCACGCGCACACGGTCCTGGTCGATGTTACCGGCGTGCGCACCATCGATACCCACACCGCCGGGTCGCTGATTCGCGTCAGTCAGTCGGTGCGGCTCCTGGGCGCGCAGGTCATCCTCACCGGCCTTCGCCCCGAGGTCGCGCAGACCCTGGTGAGCCTGGGCGTCGATGTCTCAGGCCTGTTTACGATGGCAACGCTGCAGAGTGCGATTGCCCGCACGCTACGCAAGAACCCGGCGCTGACGCGAAAGTAGTCCGGCAGGGCCTTGCCTGTTTGCGATGGTCTTGGTGCTGGGGACCGGCTGTGGTGGCTTTAGGCGTGAGGTCGTGGGGTCAGGGGCAGCTCGACCACCGTCGCGGTGTAGCTCAACGCCTCGCCGCTGGGGGTCTGCAGCTGCAGCTCGGTGCCGGGGTCCCACAGGCTGCGGTGGACGTAGCCAAGGGCTAGGTCGCCCCAGTCATCCGAGTGGGCCACCGAGGTCAGGTGCCCAGCGCTGGGCCTTATGGCATGGGTCAGCACCGCGCCTACCGGTGGTAGCGCGCCCGAACCCGAGAGCCGTAGCCCGCACAGCCGCCGATTGAGCTGCCCACGATCGCGCAGCCGCACCACCACCTCTTGCCCGAGGAAGCAGCCTTTTTTGTAGCTGATGGCGCTCTCTAGGCCTGCCTCACCGGGCATGCGCTCCTCGTCCATATCGACGCCGTAAAGGGGCGTGCCAGCGGCGATGCGCAGGGCGGTGTAGTGCGCGTCTGAAAGTGGCAGCGCGCTTGCGGTCACGGCGGCG